>NZ_JACVYG010000079.1:0-39731 GCF_014712245.1 Streptomyces sp. 5-10 | reverse complement strand
TGCGGCGGGCCGTCGCCGAACGGGTGCCGCTGGTGCGGGGCGGCCCGGCCCGCGCCGGCGGGGTCGGCTCGCTGGTGGACCCGGCCGAGGCGGGGGCGCATGGCCGGGCCCTGCTCGCGCCGCTCGAGGGCACACCGGCGCTGCTGGAGACGCTGCGGGTGTGGCTGTCGCTGCACGGCAGCTGGGACCGTACGGCGGTGGCGCTGGAGATCCACCGCAATACGGTCCGTCAGCGGATCGCCCGCGCCGGGGCCCTGCTGGATGTGGACCTGGGCGACGCGGACGTCCGTATGGAGCTGTGGTTCGCCCTCAAGTGGGCGTGAAACAAGAGGACTTCAGCTGCCGGGCTTGAGCCGCCGGGCTTCAGCTGCCCTGCCGGGCTTGGGCCGCCGGGCTTGGGCCGCTGGGCTTCAGCTGCCGGGCTCGAGCTGCCGATGTCAGCTCAGAGCTTGGTCCACGCCTCCGTCAGAACCGTCCGCAGCACCTGCTCGATCTCGTCGAAGACCGCCTGGTCGGCGATCAGCGGCGGGGCCAGCTGGACGACCGGGTCGCCGCGGTCGTCGGCGCGGCAGTACAGGCCGTTCTCGAACAGCGCCTTGGAGAGGAAGCCGTAGAGGATCCGCTCGGTCTCCTCCTCGTCGAAGGACTCCTTAGTGGCCTTGTCCTTCACCAGCTCGATGCCGTAGAAGAAACCATTCCCCCGGACATCGCCGACGATCGGCAGATCGTGCAGCCGCTCCAGGGTGGAGCGGAACGCGGCCTCGTTGTCCAGCACATGCTGGTTGAGTCCCTCGCGCTCGAAGATGTCGAGGTTGGCCAGGGCCACGGCGGACGAGACCGGATGGCCGCCGAAGGTGTAGCCGTGCAGGAAGGTGTTGTCGCCCTCGTAGAACGGCTCGGCGAGCCGGTCGGAGACGATGCACGCGCCGATCGGGGAGTAGCCGGAGGTCATCCCCTTGGCGCAGGTGATCATGTCCGGGACGTAGCCGAACTTGTCGCAGGCGAACATCGTGCCCAGCCGCCCGAAGGCGCAGATGACCTCGTCCGAGACGAGCAGCACGTCATGGCGGTCGCAGATCTCGCGGACCCGCTGGAAGTATCCGGGCGGTGGCGGGAAGCAGCCGCCCGCGTTCTGCACCGGCTCCAGGAAGACCGCGGCCACGGTGTCCGGGCCCTCGAAGAGGATCTGCTGCTCGATCTGGTCGGCGGCCCAGCGGCCGAACGCCTCGGGGTCGTCGCCGAAGATCGGGGCGCGGTAGATGTTGGTGTTGGGGACCTTGTGGGCGCCGGGGACCAGCGGTTCGAAGGGGGCCTTGAGCCCCGGCAGACCGGTGATCGACAGGGCGCCCTGCGGGGTGCCGTGGTAGGCCACGGCCCGGGATATGACCTTGTGCTTGGTGGGCTTGCCGGTCAGCTTGAAGTACTGCTTGGCCAGCTTCCACGCGGTCTCGACGGCCTCGCCGCCGCCGGTGGTGAAGAAGACCTTGTTCAGGTCGCCGGGCGCGTAGCCCGCGAGCCGCTCGGCGAGCTCGACGGCCTTGGGGTGGGCGTAGCTCCACACCGGGAAGAAGGCGAGCTCCTGGGCCTGCTTGTAGGCCGTCTCCGCCAGCTCGACCCGGCCGTGGCCCGCGTTGACCACGAACAGGCCGGCCAGGCCGTCGATGTACCGTTTGCCCTTGTCGTCGTAGATGTACGTGCCCTCACCGCGCACGATCGTCGGCACGGGGGAGTTCTCGTACGACGACATGCGGGTGAAGTGCATCCACAGGTGGTCGTACGCCGTCTTGGAGAGGTCGGCGCTCATTGCTATCTCGTTCCCCAGGTATAGGTCTGCTTCCGGAGCTTGAGGTAGACGAAGCTCTCGGTGGAGCGCACACCGGGCAGCGTGCGGATCCGCTTGTTGATCATTTCGAGGAGGTGGTCGTCGTCCTCGCAGACGATTTCGATCAGGAGATCGAAGGAGCCCGCGGTGACGACCACGTACTCGACCTCGTCCATGGCGGTCAGCGCGTCCGCGACCGGGTCGAGATCGCCCTCGACATTGATGCCGACCATCGCCTGCCGCCGGAACCCCACGGTGAGAGGATCGGTGACGGCGACGATTTGCATCACGCCCTGGTCGAGCAGCTTCTGCACACGCTGCCGTACGGCGGCCTCGGAGAGCCCGACGGCCTTTCCGATGGCGGCGTACGGCCGGCGACCGTCCTCCTGGAGCTGCTCGATGATCGCCAGGGACACGGAGTCGAGGGTCGGCGTGCCGTTCTTGTCAGGTGTGGCCACGACCCTCACTGTGCACGAGCCTCGCCCGTGTCGCAACCCTTCTTCGATGAATTTCGTCGTTAACAGACCTCGAAAACACTGATTCCGTCGTTCTGGTGTGGCGGGTATGTTGAAAACGCAGCACCGGCGACTACTGTGGGTGTCTCACCCATCGGACAGCTGACAGGAGGGGTGGCACGTGACCACCGAACTGCGTCGTCTGCGCAACTACATCGACGGAGAGTTCCGGGACGCCGCGGACGGGCGGACCACGGAGGTGGTCAACCCGGCCACGGGCGAGCCCTACGCCACCGCGCCGCTTTCGGGCGCCGCGGATGTGGACGCGGCGATGGCCGCCGCCGAGGCCGCCTTCCCGGCCTGGCGCGACCTGGTGCCCGGCGAGCGGCAGAAGGCCCTGCTCAAGATCGCCGACGCCTTCGAGGCGCGGGCGGAGGAGCTGATCGCCACCGAGTCCGAGAACACCGGCAAGCCGCTCGGTCTCACGCGGGACGAGGAGATCCCGCCGATGATCGACCAGATCCGCTTCTTCGCGGGCGCGGCCCGGATGCTGGAGGGCCGCTCGGCCGGTGAGTACATGGAGGGGCTCACCTCGATCATCCGGCGGGAGCCGGTCGGGGTGTGCGCCCAGGTCGCACCGTGGAACTACCCGATGATGATGGCCGTATGGAAGTTCGCCCCGGCGCTGGCGGCGGGCAATACGGTCGTCATCAAGCCCTCGGACACCACGCCCGCCTCCACCGTGCTGATCGCCGAGATCATCGGCGGGGTGCTGGCGGAGCTGGGCCATCCGCAGGGCGTCTTCAACGTGATCTGCGGCGACCGCGAGACCGGCCGGCTGATGGTCGAGCACTCCGTGCCCGCCATGGCGTCCATCACCGGTTCGGTGCGGGCCGGCAAGCAGGTCGCCGAGAGCGCCTCCAAGGACGTCAAGCGGGTGCACCTGGAGCTCGGCGGCAAGGCCCCCGTCGTGGTCTTCGAGGACACCGACATCCCCAAGGCGGTCGAGGACATCTCGGTCGCGGGCTTCTTCAACGCGGGCCAGGACTGTACGGCCGCCACCCGGGTGCTGGTCCACGAGTCGATCCACGACGAGTTCGTGAGCGCGCTCGCCAAGGCCGCCGCCGAGACCAAGACCGGCGCGCCCGACGACGAGGACGTGCTGTACGGCCCGTTGAACAACGCCAACCAGCTGGCCCAGGTCACCGGCTTCATCGACCGGCTCCCCGCGCACGCCAAGGTCGAGGCGGGCGGCCACCGGGTTNGGCTCCCCGCGCACGCCAAGGTCGAGGCGGGCGGCCACCGGGTTGGCGACAAGGGCTTCTTCTACGCGCCCACCGTGGTCTCCGGCCTCAAGCAGGACGACGAGATCATCCAGAACGAGGTCTTCGGCCCGGTCATCACCGTGCAGACCTTCTCGGACGAGGAGCAGGCCATCTCCTACGCCAACGGCGTGGAGTACGCGCTGGCCTCCTCGGTGTGGACCAAGGACCACGCCCGCGCGATGCGGATGTCCAAGGCGCTGGACTTCGGCTGCGTCTGGATCAACACCCACATCCCGCTGGTGGCCGAGATGCCGCACGGCGGCTTCAAGAAGTCCGGCTACGGCAAGGATCTGTCCGCGTACGGCTTCGAGGACTACACCCGCATCAAGCACGTCATGACGTCGCTGGGCTGAGTCATGACGTCGCTGGGCTGATGCGGGGCCGATTCCCGCGTCGGGCTCGTCACTTGGTCATGGCAGGGGCACCTGTCGGCAGGGTCACCTGTCATGACCGAGGGGGGACATCCGGACCAGGGCCGCCAGGGCGGCGACGCGGTTGGTCGTGATCGCGTCGACGCCCGCCCGCAGCAGCCGGGACATCGACCGGCGGGTGTCGGCGGTCCAGGCGGAGACCAGCAGCCCGTCGGCGTGATGGCGGGCGACCAGCTCCCGGGAGACCAGCCCGAAGCGGTAGTTGAGCCACCGGGGGCGCAGCGCGGCCAGCAGCGCCGGACCCGGCGGGGCCAGTGTGGTCCAGGTCAGCGCGATCTCGGCGTCCGGGTCCGCGCGGCGCACGGCGTGCAGGGCCGCCAGGGCGCCGCAGTAGTACACCCGGTCGCCCGCCCCGCTCTCGCGCACCTGGGCGACGGTGGCGGGCGCGGCCGACGCGTCCGGCAGGTCGATCAGCAGCCGGGTGGAGCCGGCGCACGCGAGGGCTTCGCGCAGGGTCGGCACGCCCCCGCCGGTCAGCCGCCGCACGTCGTCGGCGGTCAGCCCGGACAGCGGCCGGTCCTGGCCCCACAGCCGCTTCAGCGTGGCGTCGTGGAGCAGCACCGGCACACCGTCCCGGGTCAGCCGTACGTCGACCTCGACCGCGCCCGCCCCCGCGCGCACCGCGGAGCGGATCGAGGGCAGGGTGTTCTCACGGCACACATACGGGTCGCCGCGGTGGCCGACCGGGACGCATCCCGCCCCTGCCGGTCTCATCGGCCCGCGACCACCGTGTAGGCGTCGATCTCCGCCGCGAGCCGCGCCTTGCCCTCGGCGTCCAGGAAGGAGGCCTCGACCGCGTTCTTGGCGAGGGCCGCGACGCCCGCCGCGTCCAGATCCAGCAGCTGGGCCGCGACCTGGTACTCGGTGTTGAGGTCGGTGCCGAACATCGGCGGGTCGTCGCTGTTGATCGTGACGAACACCCCGGCCTCGACCATCTGCTTCAGGGGGTGCTCACCGAGCGTGGCGACGGCGCGGGTGGCGATGTTGGAGGTCGGGCAGACCTCCAACGGAATGCGGTGCTCCGCGAGATGGGCGAGCAGCTTCGGGTCCTGGACGGCGCTGGTGCCATGGCCGATGCGCTCCGCCCGCAGCTCGATGAGGGCGTCCCAGATCGTCTGCGGCCCGGTGGTCTCGCCCGCGTGCGGCACGCTGCGCAGCCCGGCGGCGATGGCCCGGTCGAAGTACGGCTTGAACTGGGGGCGCGGCACCCCTATCTCCGGACCGCCCAGACCGAAGCCGACCAGCCCCTCGGGGTTCAGCTCACAGGCGATCCGGGTGGTCTCCTCGGCGGCCTCGAGACCGGCCTCGCCGGGGATGTCGAAGCACCAGCGCAGCACGGTGCCGAACTCCGACTCGGCGGCCTTACGGGCGTCCTCGATCGCCTCGACGAAGGCGGTGTCCGGGATGCCGCGCCGGGTCGAGCTGTAGGGCGTGACGGTCAGCTCGGCGTAGCGGATGTTCTGCCGGGCCATGTCGCGGGCGATCTCGAAGGTCAGCAGCCGGACGTCCTCGGCGTCGCGGATCAGGTCCACCACGGAGAGGTAGATCTCGATGAAGTGCGCGAAGTCCCGGAAGACGAAGTACTCGGCGAGGGCCTCGGGATCGGTGGGCACCTTGGAGTCGGGGTGGCGGGCGGCCAGTTCGGCCACGATGCGCGGCGAGGCGGACCCCACGTGGTGCACATGGAGCTCCGCCTTGGGCAGCCCGGCGATGAAGGTGGTCAGATCGGTCAACAAAACCTCCGGGAGACGCCCGCCGACGGCGGGATCCGGTCATCGTATTGTGTGGCGCCGACGGGCTCGCCACAGGCCGTAGCATGGGCGGACGTCTTTGTGGGGAGCTCCATGGCCGACCAGCACGACCCGTCCGAGCCGCGGGATGAGCAGCGGCGATCCGGACTGCCGAGGCAGCCCGAGCCGCTCGATCGCGACCCCTGGGCTCCACCGGCGCAGCGGGTCGCGATGGACAAGGCGGCTGGGGAGACGGGCGCGGCGGACAGCGGTGCGGTCGAGACCGGCGTGGCGGACAACGGTGCGGCCGAGACCGGCGTGGCGGACAACGCGGTGGGCGTGGGCGAGCGGGAGATACCCGCGCCCCGGCCCCCGGCGGCCCCCGCTCCCCGGCCCAGGTTGGCCGATCAGCCGACCCTCACCTCCCACCCCGCCATGCCGGGCCCGACGCCCCCGCCTCCTCCTCCGCCCCCGCCGAGCGCCGCGCGGCCCCGGGGCCCGGTGACCCCGCCGGGCGCGGTGCCCCCTCCGCCGCCCGCGCCGACCGGCCCGGGCACACCCAGCGCCTACCCGGCCGGACCGTACGGCCCCGCGGGTTACGCGCCGAACGGATACGGCAGGCCGGACGGATACGGCCAGAGCGGATACGCCCAGCCGAACGGATACGGCCAGCCGAACGGATATGGCCAGAGCGGATACGCCCAGCCCGGGTACGGGCAGCAGGCACCGTACGAGCAGTCCCCGTACGGCGGGGCGCAGGGCCAGGGCCATCCCGGCTACGGCTACCCGGGCACTTACCCGGGCACCGCCTACCCCGGCACGGGACACCCCGGCTCCGGCTACCCCGGCTCCGGCTACCCCGGAGGGGCGTACGGCCAGGGCTGGCCGGGCGGGACGTATGTGCCGAACAACGGCCACGGCACGGCCGCCCTGGTGCTCGGCATCATCGGCCTGGTGCTCTTCGTGAGCATCGCGCTCGGCATCATCCTCGGTGTGCTCGCGATCATCTTCGGGGTGCTCGGCCGCTCCAGGGCGGCGAGTGGCGAGGCGACCAACGGCGGCTCGGCGCTGGCCGGGGTGATCCTCGGGGTGATCGCGGTGGTGGCGAGCGTCGTCATGATCTTCGTCTACATAGCCGCCGGGGACGATGGCTCGGGCAGCGATGACGACTCGGGCTATGCCAGCGTCTCGGCCCCCGCGGCGCCCCCGCCCCCGCTCGCCGATATCAGCCGCTGACGCGCCTCCATCAGCGCGAACCCCAGCAGATTGAGCCCGCGCCAGCGGGCCGGGTCCGCCGCCCGCTCGTCGTCCGCCGCGAGCCCGATGCCCCACACCCGGTCCACCGGGCTGGCCTCCACCAGCACCCGCGACCCGGTGCCCAGCAGATAGTCGCGCAGCTCGGGGTGGTGGCCGAACTTGTGCACACTGCCCTCGACCACGAGCCCGAAGCGATGGCGCCGCCAGGTCTCCTCGTCGAAGCCGCGCACCGCGCGGCCCGCGTTCTTGGCCTGCTGGGGGTGGGAGGCGCCGAGCGCGCGGCGCTCCGCCTCCGCGTCCTCGAACAGCCGCGCCTTGCCCGCCATCATCCAGTGCTCGGCCGTCGCATAGGTGATCCCGTCCACGGTGAACGGCGACGGCCACCACTGGCTGAAACACCCCGGACCCACGCTTCCGTCCGGCCTGGGCCGATGCCCCCAGAACCACACGTACTTCAGGCGCTCACCGCGCGCCGCCCGCTCGACCAGCTCCTCGACCGACCGAGGACCCCCGTCCGCCGAAACCGGGGGACTCCCTTCCGCCGAAACCGAATCCCCCACCCCGTTCGTCTTCATGCCCAGGATTCTCGCACCCGCCACCGACAGCCCCGCCGACCTGGGCAATTGAGCTGTCCAGGGATGAGTCCTGCCCATAACATTGCCGGACGTCAACCAGGAGGGGAGACCGACGATGTCCAGCAACACACCCGGCCCAGAGCAGGGACCGTACGACCCACAGGCCAATCCCTACGCCGCGCCCCCGCCGCCGGCGCAGCCCCCGGCCCAGCCGCCGCAGTACCCCGGGGCCGGCTACCCCGCCGCGCCGCCCGTCTACCCGGGGGTGGCCGGGATGCCGATGCAGCTGAGCAACGGCACGGGCACGGCCGCGCTGGTCTGCGGCATCGTCGGTCTGGTCTGCGGGATCACCTACTTCCTGTGGGTCTTCGCGGTCATCCTCGGCATCCTGGCGATCATCTTCGGCGCCATCGGCAAGGGGAAGGTCAGCCGGGGCGAGGCGAACAACGGGGGCTCGGCCACCGCCGGTCTGGTCTGCGGCATCATCGGCATGGTGCTCCCGGCGATCTACCTCGCCGCGCTGGACGCCGCCGTCGACTCCGTCTTCTAGACGGCGTCCGGACGGCACCCCCACCGGCGTCCCCAACCGGACTCCGGACCGGCACCCCCACCGCCGTCCCCAACCGCCTCTGGAGCAGCCGTCCGGACCGGCTGTCCATTCCGTCGGTCCGGACCGCGATCCGGCTCGGAAACGGTGACGCCGAAGCCACTCTGATCACTGAATCCGTCGCGAAACCAAAAAGCAACAACGGAATCCCTTGTTGAAGCGCAGGTCCTCTGTCAGGATCGGCCATCAATTCCGGTTGGAGCTACGCCGTGCCCTATGGGCGCATCGGCGGAGGAGAGCGCGATGGATCAGCGGTTCGACGTGACGGAGCGATTCGCCGACGGTGCCCAGTACATCGCGGGCCGTCCGCGCGAGGGCGGCTCCGAGGGCACGCACGCGGTCGTCGACCCGGCCACCGGCGAGCGGGTGTTCAGCTACCGGCTCGCCGGTGCGGCCGATGTCGACGCCGCCGTGGCCGCCGCCGAGGCCGCCTTCCCCGAGTGGGCGGGCGCCACCCCCGGCGAGCGGTCCGACGCGATGCACCGCTTCGCCGCGGCGCTCACCGAGCGGGCGGACGACCTCGCCCACGCCGAGTCGCTGCAGTGCGGCAAGCCCATCAAGCTCAGCACCGAGTTCGATGTGCCCGGCTCCATCGACAACACCGCCTTCTTCGCGGGCGCCGCCCGCCACCTGGAGGGCAAGGCCGCCGGCGAGTACAGCGGCGACCACACCTCGTACGTCCGCCGCGAGCCCATTGGCGTCATCGGCTCCATCGCCCCCTGGAACTACCCCCTCCAGATGGCGGCGTGGAAGGTCCTCCCGGCCATCGCCGCGGGCAACACCATCGTGCTGAAGCCCGCCGAGCTGACGCCCCTGACCTCGTTGATGTTCGCCCAGGCGGCCACGGAGGCGGGCCTCCCGGACGGTGTCGTCAACGTGGTGAGCGGCACCGGCCGGGAGGCGGGCGAGCACCTGGTGTCCCACCCCGGCGTGGCGATGACCTCCTTCACCGGCTCCACGGCGGTCGGCAAGCGGGTCGCGGAACTCGCCACCGCCACCGTCAAGCGGATCCATCTCGAACTCGGCGGCAAGGCGCCCTTCGTCGTCTTCGACGACGCGGACCTGGAGGCCGCCGCGCACGGCGCCGTCGCGGGCGCGCTGATCAACACCGGACAGGACTGCACCGCGGCCACCCGCGCTTATGTGCAGCGCCCGCTGTACGACGCGTTCGTCGCCGCCGTCGCCGACCTCATGGAGACCGTGAGGCTCGGCGACCCCTTCGATCCGCACACCGACCTCGGCCCGCTGATCTCCCACGCCCAGCGCGACCGCGTGGCGGGCTTCGTGGAGCGGGCCCGTGGCTACGCCACCGTCGTCACCGGCGGTGAGGCACCGGGCGGCGACCTCGCCAAGGGCGCCTACTACCGGCCCACGCTCATCACCGGCGCGCCCCAGGACAGCGAGGTCGTCCAGTCCGAGATCTTCGGCCCGGTCCTGGTCGTCCTCCCGTTCGACAGCGACGACGAGGGCATCGCGCTCGCCAACGACACCCCTTACGGTCTCGCCGCCTCCGCCTGGAGTCGCGATGTCTACCGTACGGGCCGCGCCGCCCGCGAGATCCGGGCCGGCTGCGTCTGGATCAACGACCACATCCCGATCATCAGCGAGATGCCGCACGGCGGGGTGCGGGCATCCGGCTTCGGCAAGGACATGTCGGCGTACTCCTTCGAGGAGTACACGCAGGTCAAGCATGTGATGTCCGACAACACCGCGGTGGTCCGCAAGGACTGGCACCGCACGGTCTTCGGGGACCGACAGACCTGACCGACGGACCTGAATGTGCGGCCACCTCCGCGTGGCCTCGGCCGGCCGCCACCGGCCGACACCCTCGAAAGGCACAGCTTATGGAAGCACGGCACGAGCCCGAGAGCCTGTCCCCACCGCAGATCGCCGCGATGCGGCGGTCCATGACCAGCGGCCGTATGGCGCTCACCCGCCGCTCCCTGCTGCGTGCGGGAGGCGCCGGGGCGATCGCCATCGGCGGGCTCGGGGCGCTCGGTGGCTGCGGTATCCCGCCCGCGGGCCGCACCGAGGCGGACAACGCCTCCGACGACCACTCCGCGGAGGAGAAGCGGATCGCCTTCTCCAACTGGACCGAGTACATGGACGTCGGCAAGGGCGGCCGCCATCCGACCCTGGACGCGTTCCAGCGCCGCACCGGCATCAAGGTCAAGTACACCGAGGACATCAACGACAACGTCGAGTTCTTCGGCAAGATCAAGCCGCAGCTCGCGGCGGGCCAGGACACCGGCCGCGACCTCATCTGCGTCACCGACTGGCTGGCCGCCCGGATGATCCGGCTCGGCTGGATGCAGCCGCTGGACCCCGCCCAACTGCCCCATGCCTACACCAATCTGGCGAAACCTTTTCGCGCCCCGGACTGGGATCCGGGCCGGGCCCACTCCTACCCGTGGACCGGCATCCCCGCCGTCATCGCGTACAACAAGAAGGCCACCGGCGGCCGTAAGGTCACCTCGGTCTCCCAACTGCTGGAGGACCCCAAGCTCAAGGGCCGGGTCGGGCTGCTGACCGAGATGCGCGACACCGTCGGGCTGACCCTCCTGGACATGGGCAAGAAGCCCGAGAGGGTCACCGCCGACGACTACGACGCCGCGATCGCCCGCCTCCAGAAGGCGTCCGACCGGGGCCAGGTGCGCCGCTTCACCGGAAACGACTACACCGGCGACCTCACCAAGGGCGACATCGCCGCCTGTATGGCCTGGGCCGGGGACCTGATCCAGCTCCAGTCGGACAACCCCGAGATCCAGTTCGCCATCCCCGACGCCGGCTATATGACGGCCACCGACAACCTCCTGGTCCCCAACAAGGCGCGCCACAAGAGGAACGCCGAACGGCTCATCGACTACTTCTACGAGCCCAAGGTCGCCGCGAAGATCGCCGCGTACATCAACTACGTCTGCCCGGTCGACGGGGTGCGCGAGGAGCTCGCGAAGATCGACAAGGCGCTGGCGGACAATCCGCTGATCCTCCCGGACGAGGAGATGGCCGCCAAGTCCCACTCCTTCCGCTCGCTCTCCAGCACGGAAGAGGCGGCATTCGAGGACAAGTTCGCCAAGCTCACCGGCGCCTGACAAGCGAGGAAGCGCACCGCCATGACCCAGCCCACCTCCGGCGGCGACGTCCGGCTCGACCGGATCAGCAAGACCTACGGGTCCTTCACCGCCGTCCACCCGCTCGATCTGCACATACCCGCCGGCTCCTTCTTCGCCCTGCTCGGCGCCTCCGGCTGCGGCAAGACCACCACCCTGCGCATGATCGCGGGCCTGGAGGACCCCACCACCGGGACCGTCCAGCTGGCCGGTGAGGACATCACCGCCCTCCCGCCCCACAAGCGGCCCGTGAACACCGTCTTCCAGAGCTACGCCCTCTTCCCGCACCTCGACATCTTCGAGAACGTCGCCTTCGGGCTGCGCCGGCGCGGCGTCAAATCGGTGAAGAAGCAGGTCGAGGAGATGCTGGAGCTGGTCCAGCTCGGTGACTTCGCCCGCCGCAAACCGCAGCAGCTCTCCGGCGGCCAGCAGCAGCGCGTCGCCGTCGCCCGCGCCCTGATCAACCACCCCCGGGTGCTGCTGCTCGACGAGCCCCTGGGCGCGCTCGACCTCAAGCTGCGCCGTCAGATGCAGCTGGAGCTCAAGCGCATCCAGACCGAGGTCGGCATCACCTTCATCCATGTCACCCACGACCAGGAGGAGGCCATGACCATGGCCGACACGGTCGCGGTGATGAATGGCGGCCGGGTCGAGCAGCGCGGAGCCCCCGCCGAGCTCTACGAGAACCCCGGCACCACCTTCGTCGCCAACTTCCTCGGCACCTCCAACCTCATCGAGGCCGAGATCACCGACAAGAGCGGCGGCGACCTCGTCCTCACCGCCGCCGGCGGCAGGCTCGCCCTGCCCGCCGACCGATGTAGCGCCCCCGTTCGCACGGGTGGGAAACTGCTGGTGGGGGTGCGTCCCGAGAAGATCACCCTGGCCCATGCCGAGGACGCCGGGACCGTCCCCGAAGGGCGCAACCGGATCACCGGGCGGATCGTCGACTCCAGCTTCATCGGCGTCTCCACGCAGTACCTCATCACCACCCCGGACTGCCCCGAGATCACCGTCTACGAGCAGAACATCGAGCGCGACGCCCGGCTCGTCCCCGGCGCCGAGGTCGTCCTGCACTGGAACCCCGTCCACACCTTCGGCCTCGACGCGGCCCAGGACATCGACGCCGGTACGGAGCTGGACGAGGAGGCCCCATGAGCGCTACGGCCACCTCTGAAGCCCCGGCGGACGCCGGGCCCGTGCGGAAGCCGCCCCTGGTCAAGCCCGCCGTCCGCAAGCGCCTGGTGCCCTACTGGCTGCTGCTCCCCGGCATCCTCTGGCTGCTGGTCTTCTTCGCCGCGCCGCTGATCTACCAGGCGTCGACCTCCGTCCAGACCGGCTCCCTCGAAGAGGGCTTCAAGGTCACCTGGCACGTCCAGACCTACTGGGACGCGCTCACCGAGTACTACCCGCACTTCCTGCGCTCGGTGCTCTACGCCGCCACCGCCACCGTGCTGTGCCTGCTGCTCGGCTATCCGCTCGCCTACCTCATCGCCTTCCGGGCGGGCCGCTGGCGCAATCTGGTGATGATCCTGGTGATCGCGCCGTTCTTCACCAGCTTCCTCATCCGCACCCTCGCCTGGAAGACCATCCTGTCCGACAGCGGCCCGGTGGTCGGCGCGCTCAACTCGCTGCACCTCCTGGACGTCACCAGCTATCTGGGGATCACCGAGGGGCAGCGGGTGCTGGCCACCCCGCTCGCGGTGGTCTGCGGGCTGACGTACAACTTCCTGCCCTTCATGATCCTTCCGCTCTACACCTCCCTGGAGCGCATCGACCCCCGGCTGCACGAGGCCGCCGGAGACCTCTACGCCCGCCCCCTCACCACCTTCCGGAGGGTGACCTTCCCGCTGTCCATGCCGGGTGTCGTGGCGGGCACGCTGCTCACGTTCATCCCCGCCGCGGGCGACTACATCAACGCCGAACTGCTGGGCTCCACCGACCAGAAGATGATCGGCAACGTCATCCAGTCGCAGTTCCTGCGGGTGCTGGACTATCCGACGGCGGCGGCGCTGTCCTTCATCCTCATGGCGGCCATCCTCACGATGGTCACCGTCTACATCCGCAAGTCCGGGACGGAGGACCTGGTGTGACGGCCCTGACGCGCTGGATACGACGGAACCTGGTGGTCATCGCGGGGCTCGGCACCCTCGCGTATCTGATCCTGCCCAACGTCGTCGTCCTGGTCTTCTCCTTCAACAAGCCCAACGGCCGGTTCAACTACGAATGGCAGCGGTTCTCCACCGACGCCTGGACCGATCCGTGCGGCGTCGCCGACCTGTGCGGCTCGCTCTCGCTCAGCCTGAAGATCGCGGTATGGGCGACGATCGGCGCGACCGTCCTCGGCACGATGATCTCCTTCGCGCTGGCCCGGTACCGCTTCCGGGCCCGCCCCGCGGTCAACAGCCTGATCTTCCTGCCGATGGCGATGCCCGAGGTCGTCATGGCCGCCTCGCTGGCCACCCTCTTCCTCAACATGGGCGTGGACTTCGGCTTCTGGACGATCCTCATCGCCCACATCATGTTCTGCCTGAGCTTCGTGGTGACGGCCGTCAAGGCGCGGGTGATGTCCATGGACCCCCGGCTGGAACAGGCCGCCCAGGACCTCTACGCCTCCCCGGCGCAGACCTTCCTGCGCGTCACCCTGCCGATCGCCGCGCCCGGCATCGCCGCGGGCGCGCTGCTGTCCTTCGCGCTCTCCTTCGACGACTTCATCATCACCAACTTCAACGCCGGCTCGACCGTGACCTTCCCCATGTTCGTCTGGGGATCCGCACAGCGCGGCACGCCCGTGCAGATCAATGTGATCGGAACGGCGATGTTCGCGGTCGCGGTGTTGTGCGTTCTCGTCGGCCAACTGGCCGGCGCCCGCCGCAAGAGGAGCTGAGAACCATGGCCACGGACGCCATGACCCGCTCGTCCGGGGGCGACGCCCCCACCCCGTCCGCACTGGAGGCCCTGGCCGGGGCCGCGTACCGGCCGTACTGGCTGGACGACCCCGACAGGCCCCGCCCCCGCCCCGCACTCGTCGGGGAGGAGCGGTGCGATCTGCTCGTCGTCGGCGGCGGCTACAGCGGGCTGTGGACCGCCCTGATCGCCAAGGAGCGCGACCCCGACCGCGAGGTGGTCCTGGTCGAGGGCCAGGAGATCGGCTGGGCGGCCTCCGGGCGCAACGGCGGTTTCTGCGCCGCCTCCCTCACCCACGGGCTCGGCAACGGCGCCGCCCGCTGGCCCGATGAGCTGGCCGAACTCGAGCGGCTCGGCCATCGCAACCTCGACGCCATCGAGTCCGCCGTCGAGCGCTACGGCATCGACTGCGACTTCGAACGCATCGGCGAGATCGACGTGGCCACCGAGCCGTACCAGGTGGCGGAGTTGCGCGAGACCGCCCGGATGGCGGCCGAACTCGGCGTCGGCGAGCAGGAGTTCCTCGACCGCGACGCGGTGCGCGCCGAGGTCGACTCGCCCACCTTCCTGGCCGGGCTGTGGGACCGCCGCGGCGTGGCCATGCTGCACCCCGCCAAGCTCGTCTGGGGCCTGGCGCGGGCCTGCGCCGAGCTGGGCGTACGGATCTACGAACACACCCCGGCCGAGCGGCTGGCGAGCGCCGGGGCGGGGATGGCCGTCCGCACCCCGTACGGCCGGGTGCGCGCCCGCCAGGTGGCGCTCGCCACCAACGCCTTCCCCGCGCTGGTGCGCCGCGTCCGCCCGTACATCGCCCCCGTCTACGACCACGCGCTGATGACCGAGCCGCTCAACCAGGAGCAGCTCGACGCGCTCGGCTGGCGGGGCAGGCAGGGGCTCAGCGACACCGCCAACCACTTCCACTACTTCCGGCTCACCGCCGACCAGCGCATCCTGTGGGGCGGCTACGACATCATCTACCGCTACGGCGGCCGGGTGCGCGCCGAATACGACCACCACCCGGCCACCTACCGCACCCTCGCCCAGCACTTCCTCCGCTGCTTCCCGCAGCTGGAGGGCGTGCGTTTCAGCCACGCCTGGGGCGGCGCCATCGACACCTGCTCGCGCTTCTCCGCCTTCTTCGGCAGCGCGCACGGCGGGAGGGTGGCGTACGCGCTCGGCTATACGGGCCTGGGCGTCGGGGCGACCCGGTTCGGCGCCGAGGTGATGCTCGACCTGCTCGCCGGTGAGCGCACCGAGCGCACCAGCCTGGAGATGGTCCGCAGCAAGCCGCTGCCCTTCCCGCCGGAGCCGGTGCGGTGGGCGGGCATCGGCATCACGCAGTGGGCCATGACCCGGGCCGACGAGAACGGCGGGCGCCGCAATCTGTGGCTGAAGGCGATGGACAAGGTGGGGCTGGGGTTCGACAGCTGAGGGGCCGAGCCCCGGGCCGTTCGGCGCGCCGTGGCCACCCCGGGCCGTTCGGCGCGCCGTGGTCACCCCGGGTCGTTCGGCGCGCCGTGGTCACCCCGGGTCGCTCGGCGCGGCCTGGGGTGGCCGCGGTTTGTGGGAGCTTGAGATTTTACGGGCCGTTGTGGCTCAAACGGCTGACCTTGAGCACCGCCCACAGCAGTAGGCCGGACAGACACCAGCTCGCGACGGTGTCCAGCGGCCAGTGGTAGCCGCGCCGGACCAGCCCGGCGGCCACGGCCAGGTTCAGCACGGCGACGGCCACCAGGAGGGGCCGCCGCAGCCGCGGGCGCAGGAGGGGGTGGAGGAGCAGCGCCGCCGCGCCGTAGGCGACGGCCGCCGTCGCGGCATGGCCGGAGGGGAAGAACCCGGTCTCGCCCGCCAGCGGCCCGGGCGGGCCGGGGCGGTCGATCAGCGCCTTGAACGGAACCACCAGCGCCGGAACCGCCGCCATCGCCACCGCGGCGGCCAGCGGCGGCAGCCACCAGCGCGGCGCTCCCGCGCGCCGGGCGCACCACGCCGCCCAGCCGAGGGTGACGGCGAGGACGGGGACCGCCACCGCCGTATTGCCGAGGTCGGCGAGGAACTCGGCGACGGGGGAGGGGAGCGCCGAGCCGGCGATCGCGCGGCCGAGCCGTTCGTCGTAGGTGCGCAGGGGGCCGTGGGCGGCGATCTGCCAGGTGCACAGCGCCAGCAGCGCGAGCAGCGCGATCAGTACGAGGGGCGTGACGAGCGCGAGAAAGGGCGCCCGTGGCGCGGAGGGGGAGTGAACAGTCGGCGGCCCCGGAACAGGGGGGGTGGTTCCGGGGCCGCCGTGGCGATCGGTGTGCCGCGCGCCCCGGGGGGTTTGGGGCGGGCGGACGTCCGATCGGTGAGGAGATCCGGAGCCGGAGGCTCCAGTGGTGTGCGCGAGGGCACAGCCGGGTCGGGGCTGGGGAAGCACCGGCTCGGCATCGCCCGCAGTCCCCTGCGAGCGGGGTGTTTCTCTCATCTGCAATGACCGTACGGCAGCGAAGCCCCGCCCGACAGACCGATCACCCACCTGTCATCGGCCCCGCACATCTTCTTCACGCCACTCATCGCTCACTCACAGTCACAGCTCGGCGAAGGCGCTCTCGAGGATGTCGAGACCCTCGTTCAGAAGGTCTTCGCCGATCACCAGCGGCGGCAGGAAGCGCAGCACATTGCCGTAGGTCCCGCAGGTCAGCACGAGCAGCCCGGCCGAGTGGCACGCCTTGGCGACGGCGGCCGTGGCCTCGGGGTTGGGGTCCTTGGTGCCGGACTTCACGAGTTCGATGGCGATCATGGCGCCGCGGCCGCGGAGGTCGCCGATGATGTCGTACTTCTCCCGCATCGCGGCGAGGCGGCCCTTCATGACCTCCTCGATGCGCTTGGCCCTGGCGTTGAGGTCCAGCTCGCGCATCGTCTCGATCGCGCCGAGCGCCGCCGCGCACGCCACCGGGTTTCCGCCGTAGGTGCCGCCGAGGCCGCCGGAGTGCGCCGCGTCCATGATCTCCGCGCGGCCGGTGACGGCGGCCAGCGGCAGACCGCCCGCGATGCCCTTGGCGGTGGTGATCAGGTCCGGGACGATGCCCTCGTCCTCACAGGCGAACCACTGGCCGGTGCGGCAGAAGCCGGACTGGATCTCGTCCGCGACGAAGACGATGCCATTGGACTTGGCGAACTCCGCGATCCTGGGCAGGAAGCCCTTGGCGGGCTCGATGAAGCCGCCCTCGCCGAGGACCGGCTCGATGATGATCGCGGCCACGTTCTCGGCCCCGATCTGCTTGCTGATCATGTCGATGGCCTGGGCCGCGGCCTCCTCGGCGCAGTTCTCCGGGCCGGTCAGCCAGCGGTAGGGGTAGGCGAGCGGAACGCGGTAGACCTCGGGCGCGAAGGGGCCGAAGCCGTGCTTGTACGGCATGTTCTTGGCGGTGAGCGCCATGGTGAGGTTGGTCCGGCCGTGGTAGCCGTGGTCGAAGACGACGACCGCCTGGCGCTTGGTGTACGAGCGGGCGATCTTCACCGCGTTCTCCACCGCCTCGGCGCCAGAGTTGAACAGCGCCGACTTCTTGGCGTGGTCGCCGGGCGTGAGCCGGGCCAGCTCCTCGCAGACCTCCACATAGCCCTCGTACGGCGTGACCATGAAACAGGTGTGCGTGAAGTCCGCCAGCTGCGCGGACGCCCGGCGCACGACGGCCTCCGCGGAGGAGCCGACGGAGGTCACGGCGATACCGGAACCGAAGTCGATCAGCGAGTTGCCGTCCACGTCCTCGATCACACCGCCGCCCGCGCGCACGGTGAAGACCGGCAGCACACTCCCCACCCCGCCGGCGACCGCCGCGTTCTTACGGGCGAGCAGCTCCTGCGACTTCGGGCCGGGAATGGCGGTGACGACGCGACGCTCCTGGGGGAGGGCAGGGCCTCCGGACAGTTCGGTCATGACGGGCTCCAGGGGGAAGAACAGGGGTTTTACTCGCAGGCTATGGGCGTGACGAGGGATGGGGCATGTTCCGTTCGGGAGCACTGCGCGGGTTTCCTTGTCCGCGGCGGCCATAGCCCGACGGCGGCCTTACGGATCCCACGAGTGCTCACTAGTGCCCACGAGTGCCCACGAGTGCCCACGAGTGAGACGGGCCCGCCGGGGTCGCTGAACTCCCCGCGCGGGAACACTAGATTGAGCGGTGGCGCGAAAGCCGAGGAACAGCCGGTCAGGGGGCAAGGGGCAGCACATGGACACCGAGGGCACGTTCGATTCCCGCAGCACACGCCACAACCCACCACCCCCGCAATCCCCGCCCTCGGCAGCCTCGGGAGTCCGGCCGCGGCCGCCGCGCGCGCCCGAGTACCCGCGCGCGGCGGCGGAGGAGCCCTCCACACCCCGACCTACGGGGGACGCGCCATCGCAGGGTTCAGGCGGACCGTGGCACAGGAACGGCACGGATACCCCTCCTCCGGAGACCGCCCCGTCACAAGCCGCCTGGCCGCCTGTCGATGCTCCCGGGACGGCCTCGAGGAATCCGGTCGCCCCGCCGCCGATGCCGCCGACCGCGCCCCCGGCGGCCCCCGGCGTCCCCCCGGTGCCGGCCCCTGGCTTCCCTCCGGCCCCCGGCGCCGCCCCCCCGTCCTTCGTCGCCTGGCTGCGCGCCCCTCGGGCCGAGGCGACGCCGGGAGTATGGACGTACGAGCACAAGCCGAAGGCGCCCGAGGAGCCGGATCGCATTCCAGGGCGGCGGCTGCTCAGCGGGGCTCTGATCGCTCTGCTCTGCGGCTGGCTGGTCTGGTCGCTGCTCTGGAACGGGTACCTGGGCGGCTACTGGCTGTGGCCCATGTATCTGCTGACCCCGGACTCGTGGTACGAGCGCGGAGGCAATACACAGGCGGGCTGGTGGTCCCAGCGCATCTACATCGGCATTGTTCTCGCCATCCTCGCCGTGATCTTCGGTCGCGTCGGCCACTGGCCCGAGGTCTGGCGCCGTTATGTCGCGCCCCTCTTCCGGCGGGCCTGGGATGAGCCCGCTCCTGAGGTGGCGGCCGCGGGGCGGCCGGAGGGGGATCCGGTGGAGTGGCCGCATTTGCGGGCCGCGGGGGCGCACAGTGCGGCTGATCGGCTGGCGGCGGACGCGCGGGCGGGCGCGATGAATGACGTCGACCACGCCCGGATCGAGCGCGCCTGGCAGTCCGTGCGGGCGGGGAGGAATTCGCTCGCCTCGTTCACCGACACCGTGCTGCGCCACGGCGCCGCCTCGTACGCACATCCGTCCGGGGCGCGGGACCTGCCCGTCCGGACGGCGCGGCATGATCTCCTCGCCCATCAGGTCCGCCTCGGCACCGCCGCCGAGGATTCCCGCAATCCTTACCAGCACCGCGGCGTCGGGCTCGCCCTCGATCCCGAGGTGCTCGGCACCTCGCTGCTGGCCGTCGGGCCGCCCGGTTCGGGGAAGACGGGGCGGGTGGTGCGGCCCGTCGTGGAGTCGCTGTGTCTGCAGGCGCTCGCCGGGCAGGTCGCCGTCGTGGCGGTCGGGGCGGCGGGGGCCGGACTCGGGGCGGATGAGGCGTTCGACGTCGTCGTGAAGATCGGTCGGCCCGACTCCGGCTACGACCTCGACCTCTACGGCGGCACCACCGACCCCGACGAGGCCGCGGGCATCCTCGCCGAGGCCCTGATCGGCGACATGGCGGCCTCGCTCCCTGGCGGGGACAGCAGGCGCGCCGCCACCGCGCTGGCCCAGTTGCTCGGCCCCTACCGCGCCGCCCACGGCGGCTTCCCGTCCGTACCGGATCTGCGGGAGTTGCTGGACGGTTCCAAGACGGCCGTCAACGCGCTGCGCGAGGCGCTGGACGAGGCCGGGGAGCGGGCGCAGGCCCGCGAGCTGGAGGCGCGGGTCCGGCAGTCGGGTGCGCCCGGGGACGTGGGCGCGCTGCTCGCGGACCGGATCGCGTTGCTGGACCGCCCCGCGTTCGCCGATTTCTTCGACACCACGGGCGACCGCCGCCCGTTCTCCCTCCGCGCCCTCGAACACCCCCTCCGGGTCCGTATCGACCTGCCCGAGCGCGGCCACGCGGAGGCGTCGCGGATGCTCGCGCGGCTGGTCCTGGCGCAGTTCACCGAGTGCGCCGTGGGCCGGGCCGACCGTTCGCTGTTCGCCTGCCTGGTCCTCGACGACGCCTCGCACACCATCACCCCCGAGGCCCTGCGCGGCATCCAGCGGCTCCGCTCCGCGCACGCGGGCGCGGTGCTCACCCTCCGCACCCTCGACGACGTCCCCGAGTCGCTGCGCAGCGCGCTGCTCGGCGCGGTCGGCTGCCGGATGGCCTGTGCCGGGGTGACGACCTGGGACGGGGCGCGGTTCGCCGAGGTGTGGGGGACGGAGTGGGTCGAGACCCGGGACGTCACCGACCGGCAGATCATCGCCGAGGAACCGCTCACCAAGGTGCTGCACTTCATCCGTAAGGTCGCCACCGGCAAGGCGGTGACCACCCAGTCGGTGACCGTACGGACGGTGGAGCGCGAGCGCTGGTCCGCCTCTGAGCTGGCCCATGCGGTTCCTCCCGGGCACGCGGTGCTGTCGGTGACCTCCGTAAGGGGCGAGGGCGGGCCGCCGGTGCTGGTGGATCTGCGCGGGTGATCGGCGGCCGTATCGGCGGCCGTTCCGGTCAGTCCTCATTGCCGTCATTGCCGTCATTGGCCGTCATTGGCCGTCATTGGTTCATCTGTCACGGTCGCCAGTCGGCCGCCCCGGCCGCCCCGGGTGTCTCGGTTGCCCCTTCAGAGTGACCGGGGCAACCGGAACCGCCGCGTCACGGCCAGACCCGTGGCGAAATCAGGCCGTCAATTCCGCGTTTTCCTCCATTGAGGCAGAATCGGCAGTAGCCGTTCATACGGGGCGGTGAAGTCGTCGCAAGTCGTCGCATTCGCTTCGAAGGTGCCATGCCTCCCACGCTCGCCTCACTCGTCCGCCACCCCGGTCTCAAGCTGTCCGTCCTCGTGGGCGAGGACCGGCTGGAGACGCCCGTGCGCTGGGCACACGTCAGCGAGCTGGCCGACCCCGTGCCCTATATGGAGGGCGGCGAACTGCTCCTGATCACCGCGATGCAGATCGAGGCCGATGACCCGGAGGAGATGAGCCGCTATGTGCGGCGGCTGGTGGGCGCGGGCGTGGTCGGGCTCGGCTTCGCGCTCGGCGTCAACTACGCCGAGGTGCCGCCCGCGCTCGCCGCGGCGGCCAAGGAGGAGGGGCTGCCGCTGCTCGGCGTGCCCCGCCGCACCCCGTTCATCGCGATCAGCAAGGCCGTCTCCGCGGCGATAGCCGCCGACCAGTACCGCGCCGTGACCGCCGGGTTCGAGGCGCAGCGCGAGCTGACCCGCGCCGCCATCGGCGCCGAGGGGCCCGCCGCTCTGCTGGCCCGGCTCGCCGCCCACGTCGACGGCTGGGCCGCGCTCTATGACGCCTCGGGCGCCGTGGTCGCCGCCGCCCCCGACTGGGCCACCCGCCGCGCCGCCCGGCTCACCGCCGACGTCGCGCGGCTGCGCTCCCGCCCGGGCCCCGCGAGCATCGTGGTCGGCGGGGGCTGCGGGCCGGCCGGGGCCACGGGCGCGGAACCGGCCGAGGACACGGCCGTCGCCGACCGGGTCGAGCTCCAGTCGCTGGGCACCGGCCGCCGTACGCGTGGTGTGCTCGCGGTCGGCACGGGCGCGCCGCTGGGCACCGCCGAGCGCTACGCGGTGCACTCCGCGGTCGCGCTGCTGACCCTGACCACCGAGCGTTCCCGCGCCCTCCAGGAGGCCGAGCAGCGGCTCGGCGCCGCCGTGCTGCGGATGCTGCTCGCGGGCGAGCCCGACCATGCGCGGGCGGTCGCCGGGCGGCTGTACGGCGGGCTGCTGGACGCGCCGTTCCGGATGCTGGTCGCCGAGGTGCCGTCCGGCGGTACGGCCCAGCAGGCCCACGCGGCGCCCTCCGCCGCGGACGAGGCCCTGGCGGAGCCCTCCGCGGAAGCCACAAGCACAAGCACGGGCGCAAGCACCGGCACGGGCACGGCCACGGGCGAAGCCGAGGCGGCCGACCCCCTCGCCACGCTCATCGACACCATGGAGGCGGCCGCGGCCCGCACCGGCGAGTCGGTGCTGGTCGTGCCCGACGGCGAACGGCTCATCGTGCTGGCCCCCGACGGCGGCGCGGCGGTCGAGGCGTGCGCCGAGCACGCCCAGGCCGTCGAGGCCCGCCGGGGTACGAAGGCCCGCCCCCGCGACCGCGCCGCGGTCGCCGCGCCCCGCGGCGACGAGCTCGTCATCGGGCTGTCCGCCCCCGCGGGCCCCATCGCCGCCGCGGCCGCCTACCGCCAGGCGGAGCAGGCGCTGTCCGTGGCGCGCCGCCGAGGACGGATGCTGGTCGAGCACGAGCAGGTGGCGGCGGGTTCCGTACTGCCCCTGCTCGCCGACGACGCCGTCCGGGCGTTCGCCGACGGCATGCTGCGCGCCCTGCACGAGCACGACGCCACCGGCCGGGGCGATCTGGTCGCCTCGCTGCGCGCCTGGCTCTCCCGGCACGGCCAGTGGGACGCGGCCGCCGCCGACCTCGGCGTTCACCGGCACACCCTGCGCTACCGGATGCGCCGCGTCGAGGAGATCCTGGGCCGCTCCCTGGACGACCCGGACGTCCGCATGGAGCTGTGGCTGGCCCTCAAGGCCACGGCCCCGGGCCCGTCGGCCTGAAGCGTCGGCCTGAAGCATGCGCTCGGCCGCCCCTTCGACCGCCCTGCGGCGCCCGCCGCCGCCCCGATCGCCTGGTAGCGGTCACCGCTCCCGGCCACTCCTTCCCGGCCGTCTCGTCGTGGCGTCGCCCCCGACCGCCTTACCGCGGCACTCCTTTCCCGTCACCGCTTTCTCGCCGCCTCGTCGCGGGTCGCCGCTTCCCGGCCGCCGCCCCCCCCCCCCCCTNTGGTAGCGGTCACCGCTCCCGGCCACTCCTTCCCGGCCGTCTCGTCGTGGCGTCGCCCCCGACCGCCTTACCGCGGCACTCCTTTCCCGTCACCGCTTTCTCGCCGCCTCGTCGCGGGTCGCCGCTTCCCGGCCGCCGCCCCCGCCACCCCTTCCCGGTCACCGCCCCAGCCGCCCCACCCCGGTCACCGCCCCCAGCCCCTCCTCCCTCTCGCCCCCTCCCCACCCCGGCACGCCATTGCGGAGCGCCCGCGTGCCCGACTGCTACGCCTCGGACAAACGCCGCGCAGGCGGGGCGCGCCTACGGTGGGAGGAGAGACACCACTTCTGAAGGGTCGGGATCCGCTGTGCCAGACACACACGAAGCTGTCACCCATGCGTTCTGGCTCGCCGGCCGCAAGGCGACGGGCGAGAGCACGCTCGAGGTCACCTCGCCCTGGGACGGCCACCGCGTCGGCGTGGTGAGCGTTCCCACCGATGCGCAGATCGAGGAGGCCGTCGCCGCGGCCGACGCGGTGCGTGAGGAGTTCGCCGCGAGCCCCGCGCACGTCCGGGCCGCCGCGCTGGACCATGTGTCGCGCCGTCTCGCCGAGCGCGGCGAGGAGATCGCCCGGCTGATCTCGGACGAGAACGGCAAGCCGATCAAGTGGGCGCGCGGCGAGGTGGGCCGCGCCGTATCCGTCTTCCGGTTCGCGGCCGAGGAGGCCCGCCGCTTCAACAGCGGTGACGCCCAGCGGCTGGACACCGACGCCGGTGGCACCGGGCGGCTCGCGCTGACCCGCCGCTTCCCGCGCGGCACCGTCCTCGGCATCGCGCCGTTCAACTTCCCGCTGAACCTCAGTGCCCACAAGGTCGCACCGGCGATCGCCGTCGGCACGCCGATCATCCTCAAGCCGGCGCCCGCGACCCCGCTGTCCGCGCTGATCCTCGGCGAGCTGCTGGCCGAGACCGAGCTCCCCGCGGGCTCCTGGAGCGTCCTTACGGTGCCCAACGACCGGATGCCCGCGCTGGTCCAGGACGAGCGGCTGCCGGTCATCTCCTTCACCGGTTCGGAGAAGGTCGGCTACGCGATCAAGGAGTCGGTGCCGCTCAAGCACTGCACGCTGGAGCTCGGCGGCAACGGCGCCGCGGTCGTGCTGTCCGACTACGCCGCCGACGCCGACCTCGACTGGGCGGCCACCCGCATCGGCACCTTCTCCAACTACCAGGGCGGACAGTCCTGCATCTCCGTGCAGCGGGTGATCGCGGACGCGTCCGTCTACGAGGAGCTCGTGCCGAAGATCGTCGCGGCCGTCGAGGCGCAGACCACCGGCGACCCGGCCGATGACGCCACCGATGTCGGCCCGCTGATCAGCGAGGACGCCGCCAAGCGCGTCGAGTCCTGGGTCGAGGAGGCCGTCCGGGCCGGTGCGAAGCTGCTCACCGGCGGCAAGCGCGAGGGCTCGAACTACGCCCCGACCGTGCTCGCGGACGTCCCCGCAGATGTCACCCTCTCCTGCGAGGAGATCTTCGGACCGGTGCTCACCCTGCACAGGGTGGCGGACGAGGACGCGGCGTTCGCGGCCGTCAACGACTCCAAGTACGGCCTCCAGGCGGGCGTCTTCACCCGCGAGGTGCAGACCGCCTTCCGCGCCCACCGCGCGCTGGAGGTCGGCGGCGTGATCATCGGCGATGTGCCCTCGTACCGCGCCGACCAGATGCCGTACGGCGGCGCCAAGAGGTCCGGCGTCGGCCGCGAGGGCGTGCGGTACGCGATGGAGGACTACACCTACGAGCGGGTCATGGTCCTCACCGGCCTCGACCTCTGACCCACCCCCTCACGGGAAAGCAAGGGGTTGACCCGTCCCGGCAGCTCCGGACCCTCAACCGGAGAAGCCGAGACGGGCCAGTCTCAGGCCGCCGCCGCGCAGCGTGATGTGCAGGTCCCGCACGCCGGCCGGCGGCGTGGGCAGGGCGGCGCGGACGGTGGTGTAGGCGTAGCGGCCGCCGGTGGGCGGGATGGTGACGGTGGCCAGGGTGGTGCCGTCGGCGAGGTGCACCTCGACCGTCGCGTCGTTCCCCGCCCCAGCGGCATCGTCCTCCGCCCCCGCGGTGTCGTTCCCCGCCCCGGCGTCGTCGTTCCCCGCCCCAGCGGTCTCGTACGCGGCCTCGACCGTCATCGACGTAACCCCCGCGCCGAAGTCGCAGGCGCGGAAGAGCAGCCGGCCGACCGCGTCGTCACGGCAGGCCACCGCGTCCCCGCGGACCTTGGCGCGGTCCACCAGCACGATCCCGTCCGCCGCGTCGTAGTCCGCGGCCTCCAGACCGCGCCGCGGCACGGGGCGCGGTGCGGGCGGCGGGCCCTCGACGGTCACGGTGGCGGTGGCGCGCAGGTCCGCGCTGGACGCGCCCGCGTGGATCTCGTACGCCCCCGGGTCGACGGTCCAGCGGCCGTGCGCCACGTCCCAGAAGCCCAGCGCGTCCTCGACCGGCACGGTGAAGAACAGCCGCGCCCGCTCGCCCCGGCGCAGCCACACCCTGCGGTGGGCGATGAGCCGGCGGTGCGGCAGCGGGACCCGCGACCCGGGGGCGCTCGCGTAGATCTGCACCACCTCGTCGCCGTCGCACGGACCGGAGTTGGTGACCTCGCACTCCACGGTCAGGTCCGTCTCCCGGCGCACCGTCAGCTCGCCGTAGGCGAAGGCGGTGTACGAGAGGCCGTGCCCGAAGGGGAAGAGCGGGGCGCCGTCGAAGTACAGATAGGTGGCGCGCGAGGCGATGATGTCGTAGTCGAGCGGATCGGGCAGATCGTGGTCGGACGCGTACCAGGTCTGCGGCAGCCGCCCCGCCGGTGAGACGTCCCCGAACAGCACCCGGGCCAGCGCCGTGCCCGCCGCCTGGCCGCCGTGCGCCGTCCACAGCAGCGCGGGCAGCGCATCGGCCGCCTCCGCGACCGCGTACGGATAGCTCGAGGTCAGCACCAGCGCGGTCCGCGGATTGGCGGCGTGGGCCGCGCGCCACAGCCGCTGCTGCTGGGCGGGCAGGGCGAGGGTGGTGCGGTCCTCGGTCTCCCGGCCGCCGATGTGCGGGTCGTTGCCCGCCACGACCACCACGGCGTCCGCCCGCGCGGCGGCGCGTGCCACCGCGTCCTCGCCGCGCTCGACGACCTCCAGCCGGAAGGCGGTCCCGGTCCGCTCCTCGCCGCCGTCACGTTCGGCAACCTTCAGCGCGCCCGCGGCGACACAGACGTAGCCACCCGTCCCCAGGTGCCTGAGGAGGTGTCCGTCGGGGTGCGCTTCGAGCGTGAACGTCTCCTGGACCACCCAGCCCCCGGGCTGCTCCGCCGCCGCGCGGACGAAGCCGTCCTCGGCCACGGTCAGATAGCGGCCGGAGGGCGCGCGCAGGGTGAGCACCCCGCCGCCCCAGTCGGCCAGGGACAGATCGGTGGGCGTGTCGCCGACGGTCAGCGGCGGCAGATCGGTACGGCCCGCCGCATGCGCCGGGTTGAGCGTGCCCGCCGCCTCCGCCGGACCCTCCCCCTCCGCCGCCTCTGCCGGACCCCTCCCCTCCGCCGCCGCGTCCGGCACCCGTATCCAACCGGCCGCCGTGCGCAGCCGTACGGTGTCCAGGCCGTCCGCGAACACCACCCGGTCGGCGCCGAGCCGCTCGGCCAGCGCCTCGCGCGGCGAGCTGCGGCGGATCAGGCTGCCGCTGTACCAGTCCAGCTTGCATTCGTCGGCGAGCGGACCGACGACGGCGAGGGTGCGGACGGCGCTTTCGGAGAGCGGCAGCAGACCGTCGTTGGTGAGCAGGACGACGGCCTGTTCGGCGGCCTCCAGGGCGAGCGCGCGATGGGCGGGGGTGTCGAAGGCACCGTCGCATTCCCTTGGTTGCCCGCCGGGATCGTCGAACTCGCCCAGCGCACACCGCATCGCGAGCAGCCGCCGCACCGCCGTGTCCACCGTGGAGGCGTCGATCAGCCCGCGTTCCAGCGCGCCCCGCACCCGCGCGAGCGTCTTCGACGCGTCCTGGTCGTGGTCGGTGAAGCTGTCCACCCCCGCCCGCAGGGCCGCCGCGATCGCCTCCTCGTGGGTGTCGAAGTAGTGCTCGGAGTCGACCAGATTGGACGGCGCGCCCGCGTCGGAGCAGACCACCAGCTCCTGGTCGGTCCAGGTGCGCAAGTGCTCGCGCAGATACGGGGAGACGTGGTTGGGCCGCCCGTTGACCAGGTTGTACGCGGGCATCACCCCCGCCACCGCGCCCGCCCGCACCGCCCCGCGGAAGGCCGCCAGATCGTATTCGTGCAGGACACGCGGCCGCACCGAGGAGGAGGTGGTGTCCCGGTCGGTCTCGTTGTTGTGCGCCAGCCAGTGCTTGAGGACGGGCGCGGTGCGCCAGCGCTCGGGGTGGTCGCCGCGCAGCCCGCGGGTGTAGGCCGTGGCCAGGGCCGAGGTGAGGTACGGATCCTCGGCGTACCCCTCCTCGTTGCGGCCCCAGCGCGGATCGCGCAGCAGGTTCACCGTCGGCGACCACACGTTGAGGCCCACCCGCGGATCGCGTGCGCGCATGGCCCGTGCCTCGCGGCCGACCGCCTCGCCGACGCGCCGCACCAGCTCCGGGTTCCAGGTCGCGCCGAGCCCGACGGCCTGGGGGAAGACGGTCGCGGGGCCCATCCAGGCGACGCCGTGCAGCGCCTCCTGCCCGGTGCGGAAGGGCGCGAGGCCGAGCCGTTCCACCCCGGGCGCGTACTGGTGGAGCATCGCGATCCGCTCATCGAGCGTGAGCCGGGCCAGCAGATCCTCGACGCGCGTGCGCACCGGCAGCCGTGGATCGCGGAAGGGCGGATCCGGAGAGGGCTGATCGCGAAAGGGCGGACGCGTGATCAGATCACCGTCATCGCTCACGGATACGGCCCCTCTTCCTCAGCTCGTGCACCGATTTCTCCGGCTCGTGCACCAACTTCCCCAGCCCCTGACGTCGAAGCGATGTCGAAGCCACGTCGAAGCCACGTCGATTCGACATCGATTCGAAGCGCTTCGATGCTGGGCGCACCATGCCCACCCTGTCAAGGCTCCGCGGAAGCCCAACCCATCGGCATCTTGCGCCACCACTCTTGCGCGACCCCACCCCCCGCCTTAACCTCAGCGCAATATCGAAGCGCTTCGACCAATCTTCGACCACTCTCGGCCAATTCGACCATCGGTCGTACGGCGGGCACGCCACGAAGGGTTGACGCAATGCCGAACTCCCAGGCTTCGGCCTCCACTTCCCCTCCCAGCCGGAGAACCTTCCTGGCCTCCACGGCGGTTGCCGCGGCGGCCGTCGCGGGAGGGGTTCCGCTGCTCACCGGCTGCTCCACCGAGGAGGGCTCCGGCAAGGGCGGCACCACCTCCGGCAAGGAGCTGAAGAACCTGCTGCCGACCTATGTCGCCTCGAAGGTGGCGGACCCCGACATCCCCAGCGTCAACGGCTCCAGCCCCGGCTACACCAAGGCCCCGCCCGCCGCCGAACTGGTCGACTCCGTGAAGGGCAAGCCCGGCCACGGTGGCAGTTACACGATGTTCGAACCGCTCTGGGGCACCCCGCCGCCCAAGAACAACGCCTACTACAAGGCGGTCAACGACGCGCTCGGCGCCACGGTCAAGTTCCAGCCCCAGGACGGCAACACCTACGGCGAGAAGCTCGGCGCCGTCCTCGCCTCCGGCGACATCGCCGATATCGTGATGATCCCGCTCTGGGAGATGGGCGGGCGGATCCATGGCGCGGTCAGCGCCAAATTCGCCGATCTCGGCCCCTATCTCTCCGGCGACAAGGTCAAGAAATATCCGAACCTCGCCGCCATTCCCACCGCCGCCTGGCAGATGTCCGTCTTCGGCGGCAAGCTCCGCGGGCTGCCGATGCCCTCCCGTCCGCTCAACGGCGTCATTCCGTACTACCGCGAGGACATCTTCACCAAGGAGGGCTATCACGTCCCCAAGAGCCCGGCGGAATTCCTCTCCCTGGCCAAGGAGATCACCCGGCCCAAGAGCAAGGTGTGGGCCTGTGACGACATGTGGTGGTCGGCACAGCGGTTCTTCGGCTGCCCAGGGGAGAAGCCGTACTACTGGATCGAGAAGAACGGCAAGCTGGTCCACAAGGTCGAGACCGAGAACTACCTCGAGGCCCTTGAATGGTGCCGCAAGCTCTTCGCCGGGGGCTATGTCCACCCCGACGCGGTCGCGGGCAAGGCCAATGACGCGCTGACCCGCTTCACCTCCGGGCAGACCCTCTTCTACAACGACGGCGACGCCAAGTGGTACGGCGCCACCTTCGAACAGGCCGGTCCCAACCCCGACTTCAAGATTCAGGGAATGGACTACTTCGGCCCCGACGGCGGCGATCCCGTGATCTACCTCGACCCGCCCGCCCAGATCTGGTCGTTCCTCAACAAGAACCTCTCCAAGGACCAGATCGAGGAAATCCTCGCCCTCGCGAACTTCATCGCCGCGCCCTTCGGCACCAAGGAACAGCGCCTCATCGACTACGGCGTCGAAGGTGTGCACCACGACATGGAGAAGGGCGTCCCGGTCAAGAACGCCAAGGGCATCAAGGAGGTCCAGGACACCTATCGCTTCATCGTCTCCCCGCAGGCGAGCGTCGCCTATCCGGACTTCCCGCAGATGGTCGAGGACTACTGCGGTTGGATGCAGCGGATGGGCAAGTTCGCCAGGAAGCCGCTCTTCTACGGAATGCAGATCCAGGAGCCCAATCGGTACGCCTCGCTCTACACGCCGTTCGAGGACCTCGCCAAGGACGTCACCCGCGGCCGTAAGTCGATCAAGGACGCCCAGCGGGCCATCAGCGACTGGCGCAGCGGTGGTGGCGACCGGCTCCGCGACTGGTACGCGGGGCTCCTCGACGAGAACGGCAGCGGCGCCTGATGGCCGAGCCGGCCCGGGGCGCCCTGGCGGATCGGGGCACCCCGGCGGGGCGCGGTGCCCCGGCGGACCCCGCCACCCCGCCGGGCCCCGGCACCCCGACCGCCCACACCGGATGGTGGCACCGGTTGCGCCGCGACCGCACCCTGCTGCTGATGGTCGCCCCCGCCGTCGGCCTGCTCCTGCTCTTCACCTACGTGCCGCTGCTGTGGACCACCGTCGCCTTTAAGGACTACGACCCGTTCACCCAGGGGCTGTGGAGCAGCCCCTGGGTGGGCCTCGACAACTTCACGCTCCTCTTCGAGGACAGCCGCTTCTGGGACGCCTTCGCCAATACCCTCTCCATCACCTTCATCCAGCTGGTGCTCTTCTTCCCGGTGCCCATCGCGCTGGCGCTGCTGCTCAACAGCGTGCTCAGCGACAAGGTCCGCGGCCTGGTCCAGTCGATCCTGTACCTGCCGCACTTCTTCTCCTGGGTGCTGGTGATCACGATCTTCCAGCAGATGCTCGGCGGCGCCGGACTGCTGGCCCAGCAGCTGCGCGCCCACGGCCACGAGGGCTTCGACCTGATGACCGACCCGGGTGTCTTCAAGTTCCTGATCACCGCCCAGCTGGTGTGGAAGGACGCGGGCTGGGGCGTGATCGTCTTCCTGGCCGCGCTCTCGGCCGTCAACCAGGACCTCTACGAGGCCGCGGCCGTGGACGGCGCGAACCGCCGGCGCCGGATGTGGCACGTCACGCTGCCGGCGCTGCGCCCCGTGATCGCCCTGCTGCTGGTGCTGCGCGTCGGCGACTCGCTGACCGTCGGCTTCGAGCAGATCCTGCTCCAGCGCGACGCGGTGGGGCCCGGCGCCTCGGAGGTCTTCGACACCTATGTGTGGTGGGTCGGCATCGCCAACACCGACTACGGGATCGCCGCCGCCGGCGGTCTGATCAAGGGCGCCTTCAGCCTGGTGCTGGTGCTGATCGCCAACAAAGTCGCCCATATGCTCGGCGAGCAGGGGGTTTACCGGAAATGACCGTGACCGAACGGACCGGCGCCGGCGGGCGCCGGCACGGCACCGCGGCCCCGACCGGCACCCCGGCCCCGCCCCCGCGGCGGCGCCGCGACGAGCGGCGCCCGGTGTGGGAGGAGGAGCCCGGCAGGGTCGGCCAGGGGCTCAAGGGGGCCACCCTGGTCGGGGTGTGTCTGGCGATCCTCGGCCCGCTGTGGGTGGTGATCGTCACCAGCCTCTCCGACCAGAGGACCATCACCGACGCCGGGGGACTGGTGATCGTCCCCAAGACGATCACCTTCCGGGCCTATACCGAGCTGCTGAGCGGCGGCACGGTCACCCGGGCGACCCTCGTCAGCCTCGCGCTCACCGCCGTGGGCACCGTGATCAGCACCGTCGTCTCGGTCCTGTGCGCCTACGGCCTGTCCCGCCCGGGGTCCTTCCTGCACCGGCCGATCCTGATGGTGCTGCTGGTCACCATGTTCTTCAACGCCGGTCTCATCCCCACGTATCTGCTGGTCACCGGCGTCGGCCTGGAGGGCAGCTACTGGTCGATGATCCTGCCCGGGGCCGTCTCGGTCTTCAACGTCCTGGTGCTGCGGGCGTTCTTCCAGAACATCGCGCCCGAGCTGATCGACAGCGCCCGGATCGACGGCGCGGGGGACTGGCGGATCCTGTTCCGCATCGTGCTGCCGCTGTCGAAGGCCGTGATCGCGGTGGTCTCGCTCTTCTACGCGGTCGGCTACTGGAGCCAGTGGTTCAACGCCATGCTCTACCTCAACGACCAGGACATGTGGCCGCTCCAGATGATCCTGCGCCAGCTGGTGATCAAGCAGCAGGCGCCGCAGGGCATGTCCCAGATGATCTCCACCCAGCAGATCCCCGGACTGGCCGTGCAGATGGCCGTCATGGTGCTCGCGCTGATCCCCGTCGCGGTGCTCTACCCCTTCGTCCAGAAGCACTTCACCAAGGGCATGCTCACCGGCGCCGTCAAGGGCTGACGCCGGTTGCCCCGTACCCAGCCGACCCGAGACGGGAGCCGGTATGCCCGACCTGAACGACGCCACCCGCGGCCGCGTCCTCTACGGCGGCGACTACAACCCCGAGCAGTGGCCCGAGAGCGTCTGGCACGACGACATCCGGCTGATGCGCCGGGCGGGCGTCACCACCGTCACCGTCGGCGTCTTCTCCTGGGCCCGGCTCGAACCCCGCCCCGGCGCACGGGACTTCGACTCGCTCACCGCCGAGGGCGCCTGGCTGGGCGCGTTCCACGGCACCCTCTGGTCCGAGGACCTGGAGCCGTCCACTGCCGAACCGGTCGCCCGGAACAACGGGGGTGAGCTCGACGGCCGCCCCGCCGTCACCCGTAACGCCTACGGCGCCGGCACCGCCTGGTACGTCTCCCCCCTCCCCGAACCCGCCGCGCTGGGCGCGCTGCTCGGCCGCGCCGCCGAGGAGGCGGGGCTGGCCCCCGTGCTGCCCGGCCTCCCCGAGGGCGTCGAGGCGGTGCGGCGCGCCCGTACCTCTTCCTGCTCAACCACGGCCGTACCCCGGCGGTCGTACCCCTCCCGTCCGCGCGGACGGATCTGCTCACCGGGCGCGCGCACCACACCAGCGTCCGGCTGGACCGCTTCGCGGTCATGGTCCCGGCTCCGCCCGAATCCCCCGGCTGAAAGGGAAGGTCCCGTGCAACGAGCCGCTCGAACGCTCTTCCTCACCCCGCTGAACGCGTTACTCGCGCTGATCGGCTTCGCCGCCGCCTCCGCCCAGGCCGCCACCTGGTCCTCCTCGGACCAGTGGGGCACCTGGTCCAACGGCGGCTACACCCTCTACAACAACATCTGGGGCTCCGGCGCCGGATCCCAGACCATCTGGGCCAACTCCTCCAGCGACTGGGGAGTGTGGGCCAACCACCCGAACACCGGCGGCATCAAGTCCTACCCCAACGCCAAGAAGGTCGTCGGCAAGAAGATCAGCGCCATTTCCACGCTGACCAGCACCTACAACGTCACCGTGCCGTCCTCGGGCGCGTACAACACCTCGTACGACATCTGGGACTCCAACGACGACTACGAGATCATGCTGTGGGTCAACAAGACCGGCCCGGTCGGCCCGCTCGGCACCGCCCAGGGCAATGTCACCCTCGGCGGCCACACCTGGAGCGTCTACAAGGGCAGCAACGGGGCCAATGAGGTCTTCTCCTTCATCCGCACCTCGAACTCCACCTCCGGCTCCGTGGACATCAAGCCCATCGTGAACTGGATCAAGAACACCAAGGGCTGGTTCGGCGATGTGACCATCGGCGACGTCCAGTTCGGCTATGAGATCACCTCCTCGGCCGGAGGGCTGGACTTCCGCACCAACGGCTTCGGGGTGAGCGCGAGCTGACCCCCGGCTACCGCCGCCGCCCACCCACGCGGCGGCGGTACGCCACCGGCCCGGCGAGGGCGCGTCAGGCCGTGCCGGGCGCCGGGCCCGAGCTGGCCCGTACGGTCAGCTCCGGGGCGAGCAGGGTCACCTGCTCCTCGGGGGCGCCGCCCTCCAGCTTCGCCACCGCCAGCTCCACGGCCCGCCGCCCCATCTCGTCCGCGGGGATGGCCACCGAGGTGAGCCGCACCGACGCCTGGGTGGCCACCTGCTCGGGGCATATGGCGACCACCGAGACGTCCTCGGGCACCGCGCGGCCCTGCCGGCGCAACAGGCTGAGCAGCGGATCGATGGCCGCCTCGTTCTGCACCACGAAGCCGGTGGTGCCGGGGCGCTCGTCGAAGATCCGGGAGAGGGTGCCGTCCATGGACTCGTAGCTGCCCTCGCACGGCCGGTGCAGCAGCCGCACCCCCAGCTCGGCGGCGCGGCGGCGCAGCCCCTCCAGGGTCCGTTCGGCGAAGCCGGTGTGGCGCTCGTAGACGGCCGGGGCCTCGCCCACGACGGCGATGTCCCGGTGGCCGAGGTCCGCCAGATGCTCGGCGCACAGCGCACCGGTTGCGGTGAAGTCCAGATCGACGCAGGTCAGGCCGACGGTGTCGGCGGGCAGCCCGATCAGTACGGTGGGCTGGCGGGCCGCGTGCAGCAGCGGCAGCCGCTCGTCCTCCAGCTCCACATCCATCACGATCATGGCGTCGGCGAGCCCGCTGCCGGTCACCCGGCGCACCGCCGCCGGGCCCTCCTCGCCGGTGAGCAGCAGGACGTCATAGCCGTGGGAGCGGGCGGTGGTGGCGACCGCGATGGCGATCTCCATCATCACCGGCACGTACATGTCCGTCCGCAGTGGCACCATGAGCGCGAGGATGTTGGAGCGGCTGCTGGCCAGGGCGCGGGCTCCGGCGTTGGGGTGGTAGCCGAGCTCCTTGATGCTGTGCTCGACGCGCTCGCGCGTGGGAGCGGAGATCGACCGCTTGCCGCTGAGGACGTAGCTCACCGTGCTGGCGGAGACTCCGGCGTGGCGGGCGACCTCGGCGAGGGTGACCATGCGGGGGACTCCATCCGGGGGGTTGTGCGTGAAGCGCTTCGACGCATGGCCGAGCTCTGCTGCCTGGCCATACGGATTGACATTAAACCCGCAGCGCAGAGGCTGTCCAGAGGCTATCGAAGCGCTTCAACGCCACATCCATGTCCCCCGAGGCCCCCTGCCGGGCCCGCCGCCGCGGCGATCCTCCCCGAACCTCCGGATCCCGGCGTCCTCCCGCTTTGCCGTCCCGTCGGACCGGATGCACACTGGCAGCGGTACGTGCCGGTAATGTCACGAGATCGTCGCGGCAAAGGGAGCACCGATGACCGCATCCTCCGTCAGGCCGGTGTCCGAGCGTGAAGCGCGCCAGGTCGCCGAGGCCGCACGCGAACAGGTATGGCACAAGCCCAGCTTCGCCAAGGAGCTCTTCCTCGGCCGCTTCCGACTCGATCTGATCCATCCCCACCCCGCCCCCGCCCCGGACGACGTCCGCCGGGGTGAGGCCTTCCTGGCCAAGCTCCAGGAGTTCTGCGAGACGCGGGTCGACGCCGCCCGGATCGAGCGCGAGGCGCAGATCCCCGACGAGACCATCAAGGGGCTCAAGGAGCTCGGCGCGCTCGGCATGAAGATCGACACCAAGTACGGGGGCCTCGGCCTCACCCAGGTCTACTACAACAAGGCCCTCGCCATGGCCGGCTCCGTCAGCCCGGCGATCGGCGCCCTGCTCTCCGCCCATCAGTCCATCGGCGTACCGCAGCCGCTGAAGCTCTTCGGCACCCAGGAGCAGAAGGACCGCTACCTGCCGCGCTGCGCCCGCACCGACATCTCGGCCTTCCTGCTCACCGAGCCGGACGTGGGCTCCGACCCGGCCCGGCTCGCCACCACCGCCGTGCCCGACGGCGACGACTACCTCCTGGACGGCGTCAAGCTGTGGACCACCAACGGCGTGGTCGCCGACCTGCTGGTGGTGATGGCCAGGGTGCCGCGCTCCGAGGGCCACAAGGGCGGCATCACCGCCTTCGTCGTGGAGACCGCCTCCGAGGGCGTCACCGTCGAGAACCGCAACGCCTTCATGGGGCTGCGCGGCCTGGAGAACGGCGTCACCCGCTTCCACCGGGTCCGCGTCCCGGCCGCCAACCGGATCGGCCCCGAGGGCGCCGGCCTCAAGATCGCGCTGACCACGCTCAACACCGGACGGCTGTCGCTGCCCGCGATGTGCGCGGGCGCCGGGAAGTGGAGTCTGAAGATCGCCCGCGAATGGTCCGCCGCCCGTGAGCAGTGGGGGAAGCCCATCGCCAAGCACGAGGCCGTCGGCGCCAAGATCTCCTTCATCGCGGCGACCACCTTCGCCCTGGAGGCCGTCATCGACCTCGCCTCCCAGATGGCCGACGAGGACCGCAACGACATCCGCATCGAGGCGGCGCTCGCCAAGCTCTACGGCAGCGAGATGGCCTGGCTGATGGCCGACGAACTGGTCCAGATCCGCGGCGGCCGGGGCTATGAGACCGCGGCCTCGCTGGCCGCCCGCGGGGAGCGGGCCGTCCCCGCCGAGCAGATGCTCCGCGATCTGCGCATCAACCGGATCTTCGAGGGCTCGACCGAGATCATGCACCTCCTCATCGCCCGCGAGGCGGTGGACGCCCATCTGTCGGTCGCGGGCGATCTCATCGACCCCGACAAGTCCCTCCAGGACAAGGGCAAGGCGGCCGCCAAGGCCGGTGGCTTCTACGCCCGCTGGCTGCCAGGGCTGTTCGCCGGCCCCGGCCAACTGCCCCGCGCCTACCCGGAGTTCAACCCTGCGGGCCATCCGGACCTCTCCCCGCACCTGCGCTATGTGGAGCGCTCGGCGCGCAAGCTGGCCCGCTCCACGTTCTACGCCATGTCCCGCTGGCAGGGCCGGATGGAGACCAAACAGGGCTTCCTCAGCCGGATCGTCGACATCGGTGCGGAGCTGTTCGCGATGAGCGCGGCCTGCGTACGGGCCGAGATGCTGCGCTCCCGCGGCGACCACGGCGTCGCGGCCTACCAGCTGGCCGACGCGTTCTGCCGGCAGGCCAGGATCCGCGCCGACGAGCTCTTCGGGCGGCTGTGGACCAACACCGACGAGCTCGACCGCAAGGTGGTCTCCGGGGTGCTCTCGGGGGCGTACGAATGGCTCGAGCACGGTGTGATCGACCCCAGCGGCGACGGCCCCTGGATCGCCGACGCCACCCCCGGCCCGACCGCGAAGCGGAACGTCCACCGCCCCATCCACTGAGGAGCCGGACGGAGCCGGAAGGAGCCGCCGGGAAGCCGCCGGAGCACGTGCAGAGAGGCCCCTGGGGTCCGCGATCACTGGATCCCAGGGCTTGTCACCGAGCCGTCATCCCTTGCCCCCACAATGGGGGGATGACGGAATCCCTGGCTGACCCGCATCTGCGCGTTCCAGCGGCCACCGCCGCGGCGAGCGTGCGCGACATCGTGATCCTGGGCTCCACCGGTTCGATCGGCACCCAGGCCATCGACGTGGTGCTGCGCAACCCCGACCGCTTCCGCGTGACCGGCCTGTCCGCCGCCGGGGGACGGGCCGGGCTCCTCGCCGAGCAGGCCCACCGGCTGCGGGTGGACAGGGTCGCGGTCGCCCGGTCCGAGGCGGTGGCCGAGGTGCGCCAGGCGCTGAGCGCGCGCTACGGCGCCGGTGAGCCGCTTCCCGAGATCCTGGCGGGGCCCGACGCGGCCACCGAGCTCGCCCGCTCCCAGTGCCACACCGTGCTCAACGGCATCACCGGTTCCATCGGCCTGGCGCCCACCCTGGCCGCCCTGGAGGCGGGCCGGGTGCTGGCGCTGGCCAACAAGGAGTCGCTGATTGTCGGCGGCCCCCTGGTGCGCGCCCTCGCCAAGCCCGGCCAGATCGTCCCCGTGGACTCCGAGCACTCCGCGCTGTTCCAGGCGCTGCTCGGCGGCGCCCGCGAGGAGGTCCGCAAGCTGGTCGTCACCGCCTCCGGAGGTCCGTTCCGCGGCTGGACGAAGCGGGAGCTGGCCGAGGTCACCCCCGAGCAGGCGCTGGCCCACCCCACGTGGGACATGGGCCCGGTGATCACCATCAACTCCGCGACCCTCGTCAACAAGGGCCTGGAGGTCATCGAGGCTCATCTGCTCTACGACATTCCCTTCGAGCGGATTGAGGTGGTGGTCCACCCTCAGTCGTATATCCACTCGATGGTTGAATTCACCGATGGCTCGACGCTCGCCCAGGCGAGCCCGCCCGATATGCGGATGCCCATCGCGCTCGGTCTCGGCTGGCCCGAGCGGGTGCCGGACGCCGCGCCCGGCTGCGACTGGACCAAGGCCCACACCTGGGAGTTCTTCCCCCTGGACACCGAGGCGTTCCCCTCCGTCGGCCTCGCCCGCCACGTCGGCGGCCTCGGCGGCACCGCCCCGGCCGTCTTCAACGCGGCGAACGAGGAGTGCGTGGACGCCTTCCTTGACGGAAAGCTGCCCTTCAACGGAATCGTCGATACGGTCGCCGAGGTGGTGGCCGAGCACGGCACCCCGGCCGAGGGAACCCGGCTCACCGTCGCGGACGTCCTCGAGGCCGAGACATGGGCCCGCGCCCGCGCAACGGAACTGGCCGCCAGAGCGGCGAAGGCGACCCCGGAGGCTCGCGCATGACGACACTGATGACGGTCCTCGGCATAGTGGTGTTCGCCGTCGGCCTGCTGATCTCCATCGCCTGGCATGAGCTCGGCCACCTCTCCACGGCCAAGCTCTTCGGCATCCGGGTGCCGCAGTACATGGTCGGCTTCGGGCCGACGATCTTCTCCCGGAAGAAGGGCGAGACCGAGTACGGCATCAAGGCGGTCCCGCTGGGCGGCTACATCCGCATGATCGGGATGTTCCCGCCGGGCGACGACGGAAAGATCACCGCGCGCTCCACCTCACCGTGGCGCGGCATGATCGAGGACGCCCGGTCGGCCGCCTTCGAGGAGCTTCAGCCGGGCGACGAGAAGCGCCTGTTCTACACGCGCAAGCCGTGGAAGCGCGTGATCGTCATGTTCGCCGGGCCCTTCATGAACCTGGTCCTCGCGGTGGCGATCTTCCTCGGGGTGATGATGAGCTTCGGCGTCAACACCCAGACCACCAGTGTGGGCACGGTCTCCCAGTGCGTGGTCCCGGCCTCGGCCTCCACCGACAAGTGCCCCAAGAGCGCCAAGGACTCCCCGGCCAAGGCCGCGGGGCTGCAGCCCCGGGACAAGATCGTCGCCTTCAACGGCCACCGCACCCCGGACTGGGGCACCCTCCAGCAGGACATCCGCGAGACCACCGGCCCCGCCACGATCACCGTCGAGCGGGACGGCGTCCGCAAGACCCTGCACGCCAACCTCATAAAGAACCAGGTCGCCAAGTCCGACGGGAACGGCGGCTATGTGGAGGGCGAGTTCGTCACCGCCGGCTTCCTCGGCTTCACCCCGGCCAACGGCGTGGTCCAGCAGTCCTTCGGGCAGTCCGTGGACCGTATGGGCAACATGGTCGAGGACGGCATCGACTCCATGCTCGCCCTGCCCTCCAAGATCCCGGACCTGTGGAACGCGGCCTTCGGGGACGGCGAGCGCAAGGCGGACTCCCCGATGGGCGTCGTGGGCGCGGCCCGGGTCGGCGGCGAGGTCGCCAACCTCGACATCCCGCCCTCCCAGCGGATCGCGACCATGCTCTTCCTGGTCGCCGGGTTCAACCTCTCGCTGTTCCTGTTCAACATGCTGCCGCTGCTGCCGCTGGACGGCGGCCACATCGCGGGCGCGGTCTGGGAGGCCATCCGGCGCCACACCGCCCGGCTGGTCCGGCGGCCCGACCCGGGGCCGTTCGACGTGGCGAAGATGATGCCGGTCGCCTATGTGATCGCCGGAGTTTTCATCTGCTTCACGCTGCTCGTCCTGGTGGCGGACGTGGTGAACCCCGTGAAAATCTCCTGATGACGCGATATGTCCTGAAGTTCACCTTTGGGTGGACTTCAGGAGCGCGGTGTGCTGAAGCCATGGCCAGTGCCGTAATCTCGGAGATCGAAGTCCGCTGATCTCCGGCCACGCACACACCTTGGGGTTACGAACCAGATGACTGCGATCTCGCTAGGAATGCCGTCCGTACCGGCCAGGCTCGCCGAGCGCAGGGTCAGCCGGAAGATCCAGGTCGGGTCGGTGGCGGTGGGTGGCGACGCGCCGATCTCGGTGCAGTCGATGACGACGACGGTGACGGCGGACATCGGCGCGACGTTGCAGCAGATCGCGGAGTTGACGG
>NZ_JACVYG010000078.1:0-40068 GCF_014712245.1 Streptomyces sp. 5-10 | reverse complement strand
CCCCGGCCCGCCCCGCGGCCGGTGCACAACCTGCTCCAGGGCCAGCCGGACGCCGCCTCCTTCCCCCGCACCGCCTGGCTCGCCTCGGCCCGCCGCGCCCTGGCCGCCGCGCCCCACGAGGCGTTCGGCCCCGGCGATCCGCGCGGCCGCCCGGAGCTGCGCCGCGCCCTGGCCGACTACCTCGCCCGCGTCCGCGGCGTACGCACCGACCCCGAGCGGATCGTCGTCTGCGCGGGCTTCGCGCACGCGCTGCGGCTGCTGGGCGACACCCGGCTGCTGCGGCCCCGGATGGCCGTCGAGTCCTACGGCCTGGACTTCCACCGCTCGCTCCTGAGGTCCGCCGGGATCCGTACGGTCCCGCTCCCCCTGGACGGCGATGGCGCCCTTACGGGGGGACTGGCCGACCTCGACGGCGTACGGGCGGCCCTGCTCACCCCCGCCCACCAGTTCCCCACCGGCGGTCCACTGCACCCCGAGCGGCGGGCCGCGGCCGTCGCCTGGGCGCGGGAGAGCGATGGTCTGGTGCTGGAGGACGACTACGACGGGGAGTTCCGCTACGACCGCCGTCCGGTGGGCGCCGTCCAGGGCCTCGACCCCGACCGGGTGCTCTACCTCGGCTCGGCCAGCAAGAGCCTCTCCCCGGCGCTGCGGCTGGGCTGGATGGTGCTGCCGGACCACCTGGTCGACGGCCTGCTGGCCACCAAGGGGGAGCGCGAGGGATGGACCGGCGTCCTCGACCAGCTGACCCTCGCGGACTTCATCGAATCGGGCGGATACGACCGCCATGTGCGCCGTATGCGCCAGCACTACCGCCGTCGGCGGGATCAGCTCGTCACCGCCCTCGCCGAACGCGCGCCCCATATCCGCGTCTCGGGGATCGCGGCCGGTCTGCACGCGGTGCTGGAGCTGCCGCCCGGCACCGAGCGGTCCGCCCTGCGCGCCGCCGCCTGGCAGGGGCTGGCGCTCGACGGCCTCGGCGGCTACCGCCACCCGGATGCCACCACACCGCATCGCGACGGGCTCGTGGTGGGCTACGCGACCCCGCCCGAGCACTCCTTCGCGGGGGCGCTGGACGTGCTGTGCCGCGCCCTGCCGCCCGAACAGACGGCCACCTGACGTTGTGGCGGCCACTCGGAGTCGAGCAACCCGACGTTGCGCTACCCGACGTGCAGCCACCCGACATTGAGCCACCCAACGCTGAGCCGCCCGACGTTGTGGCGGCTCCCTGTCGCTGAGGCGGTCATGACGCTCTGAGCAGCGCCCCTTCACGCCACTTGAGGATCTTGTCGAAGCTCACCACCACCCCGCCGCGACCCGGACGGTCGCGGTAGCGGACATGGTCGGTGAGGGCCTCGATGAGAAAGAGCCCCCGTCCGTGCTCCGCCTGTGGCGGGGCCGGACTGCGCGGCTGCTGTGGTCTCGGCGCGCCCGCCGGACGCCGCTCGTTCCGGGTGCGGGCCTCGCGGCGGACGGTGCCACGTCCGGCGAAGCCGGGACCGGAGTCGGTGACCTCGATACGGCAGGTGTCGCCGTCGATATAGGCCGTGACTCGATAATCCCCGCCCGTGCCGTCGCGACCCCCGTGCTCCACCGCGTTCGCACACGCCTCGGAGAGGGCGACCGACAGATCGTAGGAGATCTCCGGATCCACTCCGGCCGTCTCCATGGTGCCGAGGAGCAGTCGTCGTGCGAGCGGAACGCTCGCCGCCTCGCGGGGCAAATGGAGTGACCACCAGATGCTCATGCTCCAGCCTCCCGGCCGCGGCTCGACATACCGTTACGTATTGCCTGGGTCCATGGTCCGTAAGCGTGTTATTGACGTGACTCCGCTCATTCAGCGGACGCGCTCGATGCGCGAACCGGTGTATGGGCCTGTCCTGGTGTGCGCCGGTACGCCCCACCCGCCGTAGGGAACGCGTCCACACAGTGGGATGATGGCGCGGCCATGGCTTCCCCTGTCGCCCGTGCCGGCGCCGATCTGCGAATGCTGCGGGCCGCGGTGTTCACCGCGGTCTGCGTCGTGCTGTCCGCGGCGGGGCATGTGCTGGGCTCCTGCGCCACCGTGCCGCTGTGGACGCTGGGCGTGGGCTGCGCGGCGATGTTCACGGTGGCGCTGTCGCTGGCCGGGCGGGAGCGCTCGCTGCCCGGGATCGCGGCCGTGCTGGCCATGGGGCAGCTGGCGCTGCACGCGCTCTTCGCGCTCGGGCAGGACCGGGCCGCGGCGGCCGAGGAGGCCGCCCATCGGGCCGACGCCGCCCAGGGCCAGGTGATCGGCCTGGCCGCCAGGCTGCTGTGCGCCTCGGGCCCCGGGCGGCTCGACGCCGCGACGGCCCACCGGGTCGTCGCCCACGCGGGCATCGCCCCCTCCGCCGCGCACGGCGGCCCGCACGCCATGCCGGCGTCCACCGCCCCGGCGGGGCAGGCGGCCGGGATGGAGAGCCTGCTGCCGTCGCTGCCCATGGCCCTGGGCCATCTGCTCGCCGCGCTGGCCATCGGCTGGCTGCTGCGCCGGGGCGAGATGGCCGTATGGCGGGCGGTGCGGCTGTCGGTGGACGGGGCCCGAGGGGTCGCGGAGGCCGCGCTCGTACGGGCGCTGCGCGCCGCCCTGAGGCTCGTACGGGTGCTCCTGGCCCCTTCGCAGGCGCCTTACGGCGGGCCGTGCCGTCCGCGCACGGCCGAGCGGGACGAGGGCGGGACGACGGCCCTCGTCCTCCAGCACAGCGTGATCAGGCGGGGACCGCCGGTTTGGGACCTCGCGGCCTGACCGACGCGACGCTCCTCCAGCGGGACCGGAGGGCGGCCGCGACGTCGCCGCACGCGCGCCCACCCATCTGATCATTCCTGTTCTGGAGTGTTGACATGAACGCCATGCGTCTCCGCCGTCTGCCGGTCCTCGGCGCCCTCACCGCGGGCGGCCTGGTGCTGCTCACCGCGGGCCCGGCCTTCGCGCACGTGAGCGTGCAGCCCGGCCAGGCCGAGAAGGGCGGCTACACCACCATCAACTTCAAGGTGCCCAACGAGCGCGACGACTCCTCCACCGTCAAGCTCGAGGTGACCCTCCCCGCCGACCACCCGCTCGCCTCGGTGATGCCCCAGCCGGTGCCCGGCTGGGACGTCAAGGTCACCAAGTCCAAGCTCCCCAAGCCCATGGAGACGCACGGCGAGAAGATCACCGAGGCGGTCACCAAGGTCACCTGGACCGGCGGCAAGATCGAGCCGGGGATGTTCCAGCAGTTCCCGCTCTCGGTCGGCCAGCTGCCCGACGACGCCGACCAGCTCGCCTTCAAGGCCCTCCAGACGTACGACGACAAGGAGGTCGTGCGCTGGATCGAGGAGCCCAAGGAGGGCGCCGCCGAACCCGAGAACCCGGCTCCGGTGCTCAAGCTGGTCGCCCCGGCCGAGGGCTCGGACGGCGCCGCCGCGGCGTCCGGCCAGGACAAGGGCTCCGAGAAGGCCGGAGCGGAGAGTTCCGCCTCCAAGGACGCCTCGGACGACGAGGACGGCAGCGACACCACCGCCCGGGTGCTGGGCATCGCGGGCATCGTCATCGGCGCCGCCGGTGTCGTCTTCGGCGTGGTCGCCAGCCGCCGCCGCTCCGCCTGACCGCCGACCACCCCACCGCATGCGTGTGACCGCCGGTGACCACGGGTCCTGAACCGACCGCGTGATCCCGGCGGGGCGGCGGGCCCCGCGCCCGCCGCCCCCGCGCGCCACCGATCCCCCCTCTTTTGGAGAACAGCTCCATGCGCACCAAAATCCTGGCCACCGCGCTCGTCGCCGCCGCCGCGCTCACCCTCAGCGCCTGCGGCGGCTCGGACGACGGGGGCAAGGGCGACAACGCCGCCGCCGAGGTCAAGGGCGGCCAGAAGCCCGGGGAGGCCATCGTCCTCGACCAGGCGAAGGCCAAGCCGGACCTCGTCCTCACCGACACCGACGGCAAGAAGTACGACCTGCTGAAGGAGACCAAGGGCCGGCCCACCCTGCTCTTCTTCGGCTACACCCACTGCCCGGACGTCTGCCCGCTGACCATGAGCAACGTCGGCATCGCCGTGAAGAAGCTCCCCAAGGCCGAGCGGGAGAAGCTGCGGGTCGTCTTCGTCAGCACCGACCCCGCCCGCGACACCCCCAAGCGGATCCGCTCCTGGCTGGACGCCCAGGGCGGCACCGACTTCGTCGGCCTGACCGGCGACTTCAACACCATCGAGGCCGCCGCGCGGCCGCTGGGCATCTACATCGAGAAGCCGAAGAAGGAGAAGGACGGCAGCATCACCGTCAGCCACGGCGCCGAGGTGATCGGCTTCTCGCCCAAGGACGGCAAGGGCCACTGGATCTACACGACGGAGGCCACGGCGGATCGTTACGCCAAGGACCTGCCGAAGATCATCGAGGGGCGGAACCCGTGATGGCGACCGGTCCCGGCCTCCGTAAGGCGGCCACCGCGGTCCTCGCCGTCGGCCTGTCCACCGCGCTCACCGCCTGCGGGAGCGACGACAGCGGCGGCGGGAACGGCGGGGACCACGCGGGCCACAAGGGCGCCCCGAAGCTGTCGGTGAGCGGCGCCTACGTTTCGCGGCCGCCCATGGACGACATGGCGGCGGGCTACCTGACCGTACGGAACGCCGGTGGCGGCGCCGACGTGCTGACGTCCGTCACCACCCCGCTCGCCTCCGAGGTCACCCTGCACACCACCAAGGGCACCCGGATGAAGCAGGTGAGCTCGCTCGATGTCCCGGCCGACGGCCGGCTCGAGCTGACCAGCGGCGGAGATCATCTGATGCTGACAAACCTCACCCACCGGCCGAAGGTCGGTGAGAGGGTCAGCTTCACCCTTCACTTCGCCACCTCCGACCCCATCGAGATCAAAGTCCCGGTCGAGCCGACGACGTACCGCCCCAAGGACTGACGCCCGATGCCCTCGCTGACCTCCCTGGCCCCCGCCGGGCCCACCGCGACTCCCACCCGGACCACCGCGACCGCCCGGCGGCTGATGGCGATCTGCGGCACCCTGCTCGCCGCGCTGCTGTGCGCGCTGAGCGTGGGCGCCAGTTCCGCGTCCGCGCACGCCGCGCTCACCTCGACCGACCCCGCCGACGGCTCGGTGGTGAAGACCGCCCCCAGGGAGGTCACGCTGAACTTCTCGGAGGGCGTGCTGCTCTCCGGCGACTCGGTGCGCGTGCTCGACCCCAAGGGCAAGCGCGTGGACACCGGGAAGACCGCCCATGTCGGCGGCAAGTCGTCGACCGCCGCCGCCGGGCTGCACTCCGGGCTGCCGGACGGCACCTACACGGTGGCGTGGAAGGCGGTCTCGGAGGACAGCCACCCGGTGAGCGGCGCGTTCACCTTCTCCATCGGCGCCCCGTCCAAGACCAAGGCGAAGGTGCCCACGGGCGAGGCGTCCGACAGCACGGTCAGCACGCTCTACGGGATCGGCCGGTACGCCGCCTACGGCGGTTTCGCGGCGCTCGTGGGCGGCTGTGTGTTCGCCGGGCTCTGCCGGTCCTCGCGCCCGGTGCGGAAGATCGCCGTGGGCGGCTGGGCGACGGTCTTCACGGCCAGCCTGCTGCTGTTGCTGCTGCGCGGGCCGTACACCGACGGCGAGGGGATCGGCGGGGTCCTCGACCTCGGCAGGCTGGGCGATGTGCTGTCCACCAAGCCGGGCGCGGCGTTGCTGTCCCGGCTGCTGCTGCTCGGCGCGGCGGCGGTCTTCCTGGCCGTGCTCTTCGGCTCGTACACCCGGCGCACCGGGGAGCGGGAGGCGGACGCCCGGCGCCGCCAGGACCTCGCCTTCGGGCTCGGCTTCGGCGGCACGGTGATGGCCGTGGGCCTCGCCGCGACCTGGGCGATGGCCGAGCATGCCTCGGTGGGCCTGCAGCGGCAGCTGGCCATGCCGGTGGACGTGATCCATCTGATCGCGGTCGGGGTCTGGCTGGGCGGTCTGGCCTCGCTCGCGGTGACGCTCCGGTCGGGTGAGCCGATCGAGCGGGCGGCCGTGCGCCGCTTCTCGCGGCTCGCCTTCGGCTCGGTCGTCGCCCTGGTGGTCACCGGGCTGTACCAGTCGTGGCGGCAAGTGGGCTCCTGGGGCGCGCTGACCGACACCGAGTACGGGCGATGGCTGCTGGTCAAGGTGGGTCTGGTGGCGGTGCTCGTCGGCATCGCCGCCATCTCGCGCCGCTGGACCGGGCGCCTTACGGATGCCACGGAGGCGGCCGGAGCCGAGGCAGAGGCCGAGGCGGACGCGGAGGCCAAGGCCGGCGCGGAAGCCGCGGCCGAGAGCGCTGCCGGGACCGATGTCGAAGCCACGGCCGACGAGGCCGAGGCCGGGGCCAAGGCGGCGGTGAAGGCAGCGCGGCCGGTCCGTACCGGTGCGGCCGACGCGGCGGTCGGCACCCCCACCGACGCCCCCGCCGATGCCCCCGCCGACGCCGCAACCGAGTCCGGTGACGGGCCCGGCGACAGCTCCGGTACCGGCGCCGCCGACGGCGATCCCGTGCGCGCCACCCAGCTCGCCCGTCAGCGGGCCGCCAAGGACAAGACCGCCACGCTGCGGGAGCGCGACGCCGACCGCGAGCGCAGCGGGCTGCGCCGGTCGGTGATCGCCGAGACCGTCGTGGCCGTCGTGCTGCTCGCGGTGGCCACCGTGCTCAGCGGCACCCAGCCCGGCCGGGCCGAAACCGAGCAGGCCGGCGCCTCGGCCACCAAGCCCGTGGACCGGCTGAACGTCGATCCGGTGAGCGTGCTGATCCCCTACGACACGGGTCCCAAGAGCGGTCGCGGCAAGGCCGTGGTGATGATCGAACCCGCCCTGCCGGGTGACAACGCGCTGCACGTCTTCACCACCGACCTGGCCGACCGTCCCGTGGACGTGCCCGAAGTCAAGCTGTCGCTGACGCTCAAGGACAAGGGGATCGGGCCGCTGCGCATCCCGCTCGAACGCCTCTCGACCGGGCACTGGAGCGCCAAGACCGTCCAGCTCCCCATGGCGGGCACCTGGCAGCTCTCCCTGACCGTACGAACCTCCGACATCGACCAGGTGACGGAGACCAGGAACGTGAAAGTCGCTCAATGACCACAGAGCAAGCCCCCTCGTCCGGCATCTCCCGGCGGCGTCTGCTGGGTTCGGCGGGCGCCGCCGGAGCGGCCGGACTGGTCGCCGGCGGAGCCGCCGGAGCCTACGCGTCCGAGGCGACGCGGGAGACACCCGCACCCCTCAGCTCGCTGGGCGCGACCGCCGTGCCCTTCCACGGCAGACGCCAGCCGGGCATCACCACCCCCCTCCAGGCCCATGGCCATCTCCTCGCCTTCGACCTGGCGCCCGGTGCGAACCGTAAGGCGGCCGCCGCGCTGCTGCGCCGCTGGTCGCGGACGGCCAGGGAGCTGATGGCGGGCGAGGCCCCACCGGACGACACCGGGATCGCGCTCGACGCCGGTCCCTCGTCCCTTACGGTCACCTTCGGCTTCGGCCGGACCTTCTTCGGCAAGGCGGGGGTCGAGGACCAGCTGCCGGAGGCACTCGCCCCGCTCCCCGACTTCGTCTCGGACGCGCTCGACCGCAAGCGCAGCAACGGCGATCTGTGGATCCAGATCGGTGCCAACGACGCGCTGGTCGCCTTCCACGCGCTGCGCGCCCTGCAGCGCGAGGCCGCGGACACGGCCCGGCTGCGCTGGCAGATGAACGGTTTCAACCGGTCCCCCGGCGCCACCGGCCGTCCCATGACCACCCGCAACCTCATGGGGCAGATCGACGGCACCAACAACCCCAAGCCGACCGACGACGACTTCGAGCGGCGGATCTTCGTACCGGAGAGGGGCGAGCCCGCGTGGATGGCGGGCGGCTCCTACGCGGTCGTCCGGCGCATCCGGATGCTGTTGGACTCCTGGGACCACCTCTCCCTGGAGCGGCAGGAGAAGGTGGTCGGCCGCCGCAAGTCGGACGGCGCCCCGCTGTCCGGCGGCACCGAAACCACCCCGGTCCAGCTCGACAAGGTCGACAAGAACGGTGCGCTGGCCATCGCGGGCGCCGCCCACGTACGGGTCGCGGCGCCCGCGTCCAACCAGGGCGCCGCGATGCTGCGCAGGCCCTTCTCCTACCACGACGGCTTCCGCGACGACGGGGCGCCGGACGCCGGGCTGCTCTTCATCGCCTGGCAGGCGGACCCGATGAAGGGGTTCGTGCCGGTGCAGCGGAAGCTGGACCTGGGCGACGATCTGTCGCGGTTCCTGCGGCACGAGGCCAGCGCGCTGTTCGCGGTGCCTCCGGGCTGCGCCCCGGGGGAGTACGTGGGTCAGGCACTCTTGGAGGGATAGGAAAGGGGACGAGCCGCCCCGAGGCATCGCGTCCACGGGGTGTCCACAGGAGTTCCACCATGCGGGTCGGCGGCCAGGGCCGACGCGGGTATCGTGGCGGTCTCGTCTGATCACAGGGAGCGACCGTGATGTCGGCCAGCCGCTATGCCTACCTCGGCCCCGAGGGCACCTTCACCGAGGCCGCGCTGCGGTCCATGCCGGAGGCCGCCACCCGGGAGCTGGTGCCGATGGTCTCCGTGCCGGTGGCGCTCGACGCGGTGCGCTCCGGAGCCGCGGCGGCCGCCCTGGTGCCCATCGAGAACTCGGTCGAGGGCGGGGTCACCGCGACCCTCGACGAGCTCGCCACCGGCGAACCACTGATGATCTACCGCGAGGTGCTGCTGTCGATCAGCTTCGCGCTGCTGGTGCGGCCGGGCACCGCGCTCGCGGACATCAAGACGGTGACCGGGCATCCGGTGGCCCAGCCCCAGGTGCGCAACTGGCTGGCGGCGAACCTCCCGGACGCCGTGTGGGAGTCGGCCGCCTCGAACGCGGACGGTGCGCGGCTGGTGCAGGAGGGGCGGTACGACGCGGCGTTCGCGGGCGAGTTCGCGGCGTCCAGGTACGGTCTGGAGCCGCTGGTCACCGACATCCACGACGCGCAGAACGCGATGACCCGCTTCGTGCTGGCCGGCCGCCCGGCCCGGCCCGCCGCCCGGACCGGCGCGGACAAGACCTCCGTGGTGATCTGGCTCGGTGACGACCACCCGGGCGCGCTGCTGGAGCTGCTGCAGGAGTTCTCCGCGCGCGGGGTCAACATGATGCGGATCGAGTCGCGCCCGACCGGCGAGGGCATCGGCCGCTACTGCTTCTCGGTGGACTGTGAGGGGCACATCACCGACCGGCGGGTGGGCTCGGCCCTGATGGGGCTGAAGCGGATCTGCCCGAAGGTGCGGTTCCTGGGCTCGTACCCCCGGGCGGGTGTGACGGCCGAGGACATGGCGCCGCTGCGGCACGGGACGTCGGACGAGGCGTTCACGGAGGCGGCGGAGTGGCTGGCCCGCTGCCAGGACGGCCGGGCCTGAGACCCGCGCCTGAGGGGACCCGCGCCTGGGGGCTCGCTGAGGACCCGGGACCCGGGGGACCCGCTGGGAACCCGCTGGGGATCAACAGAATCGCTGCGGAAAAGTTATCCACAGGCTGATGCCGCGCGCTGGGGATAAGTCGACTTCCCCAATCCGGCACAGCGGATACATCGCGGCATCCTCCGCATTTACCGCCATCATCGGGCATTACTCACTTGTCACCCCAATTGACTCGACCAACTCTTTGGAGTGAGGGATTCCTCTCTTGTGGGATGTGTGAACGCGGTTTGACAGGGGAATCCATCGCCGAGCATCTGGGCGACCCCAATGATCATCGCGACATCCACAGATCTCACACACAGCCTGTGGATAACTTCGGGGATTCCCCTCACACCTGTGGACAACCAATCCCCAACTCACCCTGCACACAAGGGAAGAAGGTCGACCCGGCGCCGCCTCTTTGCCCCTTTTCGGGGAATGCGGAAGCATTCCTTGACGGTGGCCGTCACAGGAATTCCCCGGTTTACCCACAGCCCCAAAAGGGGGCAAAACCGGACTCAAAGGAATATCGCGTCGAGCAGCCGAGGTCACACCGGTAACCTGGGGGGGTGATTGACCTTCGCCTGCTCCGTGAGGACCCCGATCGTGTGCGCGCCTCCCAGCGCGCTCGTGGAGAGGACGTCGGCATCGTCGACGCGCTCCTGACCGCCGACGAGCGGCGCAGGTCCTCCAGTGTCCGCTTCGACGAGCTGCGCGCCGAGCAGAAGGCGCTCGGCAAGCTCATCCCCAAGGCCTCCGGTGACGAGAAGGCCGAGCTGCTGAAGAAGGCGGGCGAGCTCTCCGCCGCCGTCAAGGCGGCCGACGCCGAGCAGGACGCGGCCGCCGAGGAGACCCAGCGGCTCCTGCTCCAGCTGGGCAATCTGGTCCACCCCGAGGTCCCGATCGGCGGCGAGGACGACTTCGCCGTCCTGGAGACCGTCGGCACCCCGCGCGACTTCGAGGCCGAGGGCTTCGCGCCCAAGGACCACCTGGAGCTCGGCGAGCTGCTCGGCGCGATCGACACCGAGCGCGGCGCCAAGGTCTCCGGCTCCCGCTTCTACTACCTGACCGGCATCGGCGCCCTGCTGGAGTTCGCGCTGGTGAACGCGGCGATGGCGCAGGCCACCGCGGCGGGCTTCACCCCGGTGCTCACCCCGGCGCTGGTCAAGCCGAAGGCCATGGAGGGCACCGGCTTCCTGGGCCAGGCCGCGGAGGACGTCTACCACCTGGACAAGGACGACCTCTACCTGGTCGGCACCTCCGAGGTCCCGCTGGCCGCGTACCACATGGACGAGATCCTGGACGCGGAGCAGCTCCCGCGGCGCTACGCCGGGTTCTCCTCCTGCTTCCGCCGTGAGGCCGGGTCGTACGGCAAGGACACCCGGGGCATCTTCCGGGTGCACCAGTTCGACAAGGTCGAGATGTTCGTCTACACGACGCCGGAGGAGGCCGAGGCCGAGCACCAGCGGCTGCTGGAGTGGGAGAAGCAGTGGCTGACCTCGCTGGAGCTGCCGTTCCGGGTGGTCGACCTGGCCTCGGGTGACCTGGGCTCGTCCGCGACGCGGAAGTTCGACTGCGAGGCGTGGATCCCGACGCAGGGCAAGTACCGCGAGCTGACCTCGACCTCCAACACCACCGAGTTCCAGTCGCGGCGGCTGTCGATCCGGATGCGCGAGGGCAAGAAGGTCCGTCCGCTGGCCACGCTCAACGGCACGCTGTGCGCGATCACCCGGACCATCGTCGCGATCCTCGAGAACCACCAGCGGGCCGACGGCTCGGTGCGGGTGCCCGAGGCGCTACGGCCGTTCCTCGGCGGGCGCGAGGTCCTGGAACCGGTCGCGCGGTGAGCGGCGGCGACGTCCTTCCGTACCGCCTGGTCGCGACCGATCTCGACGGGACACTGCTGCGCCCGGACCACACCGTCTCCGCGCGGACCCGTGCCGCGCTCGCCGCGGCCACCGCGGCGGGCGCCGCGCACATCGTGGTCACCGGGCGGACCGTCCCGGTGGCCCGGCACATACTCGACGACCTCGGCTACGAGGGGCTGGCGGTGTGCGGCCAGGGCGCTCAGCTCTACCACGCGGGTGAGCACCGGCTGCTGACCTCCGTCACGCTGGACCGGCAGGTGGCGCTGCTGGCGCTGGAGAAGATCGAGGCGGAGATCGGCCCCCTGTTCCTGGCCGCGGCCCGCGACGGGCTGGACGGCGAGGTGCTGTTCGGCGAGGGGTACCGGATGGACCACGACGGGATGTCCCTGGTGCCCTTCACGGAGTCGGCCGAGCTGTGGTCGCAACCCATCAGCAAGCTCTACATCCAGCACGCCGAGTTGGGCGACGACGCGCTCGCGGACGCCGCCCGGACGGCCGCCGGGGGCCTGGTCGGGGTGACGATGGCCGGCACCGGGCTGGTGGAGCTGCTGCCGCTGGGGCTGACGAAGGCCACGGGCCTGTCGATGGCCGCGCGCCGGCTGGGGATGACCGCCGAGGACGCGATCGCCTTCGGTGACATGCCCAATGACATCCCGATGTTCGGCTGGGCGAAGCACGCGGTCGCGATGGCGAACGCGCACCAGGACCTCAAGGCCGTCGCCGACGAGATCACCGCGTCCAACGCCGAGGACGGCATCGCCGTGGTGCTGGAGCGGCTCTTCCCGGCGGCGGCGAGCCGGTGAACCGGCCGGATGCCGGTGCGGCCGCATCGGCGAACCGCCCGGCATCCGGGCTCGGCAGCGGGAATCGGGCCCTCCGCCGTGACCTGCGGGCCCGGTCGCGGAAGGGTCAGCCGAAGACCTTGACCGCCTGGTAGTACGTCCAGGCCGTACCGTCGCACGACGTCTTGGTGGCACCGCTGTAGGCGCCGCACACCCGCTTCAGGTCCTCGTAGAAGGCGCTGTCGAGGCGCGCCTTGTTGGCGTCGAAGATGCCCATCGCCTTGTGGTTGCGGTAGCCGAAGTCATGCCGGGCGCAGGCGGTCTGGAAGGGGAAGCCGAACGGGTTGTCGGGGGAGCTGCTGCAGTAGTCGGTGGACCAGTCGAACTGGTAGGCGGCCCAGGCACCCTGGTTGTTCCGCGCCGCGAGCCAGGTGTTGTAGCTGCTGGCGCTGGTCTGGGTCCAGCCGGCGAGGACCTGCTGCTTGTCCGCGGGGACCGCCTGGGCGGGTGCGGCCAGGGCGATGGTGGCGGCCGCGGTGACCGCGGTGGCGGCGAGACTCGTGACGAGGCGACGCATTCGGGTTCCCTCCGTTTTTCACTTCTGACACCCCCTCAAAAGCTCGTGGCGAAGGGAGGGGGCGGCGCGGTGTGATCCAGCGCACGCCAAGAGTTCGCCAGGTCCCTGACAACCGTCAAGATCTACATCGACGTAGAGATGAACAGAGTTCGACCACCAGAGTTTCGGAGTTTTCTCCAACTACCGCTGGTACGAGGGACGTTCAGGAGGCGTGCCAGGGCACCCGGGAGGGAGGCGACAGCAGCGGCCCGGGGCCCTTGACCCGGCGGAGGATCGGGGAGGTCTCCATGTCCCGCACGGAGGTCAGCTCGGCGATACGGGTCGTCAGATAGGTGTAGAGGGCCGGTACATCGGCGCAGACCACGGTCGCCAGCAGATTCTTCGTCCCGGTGGTCGCACATGCGAACGCCACCTCGGGGTGGTTCGCGAGCGTCTGCCCGGTGGCGGCCAGCTCCGACGGCAGTACCGACAGCCAAATCGCGGTGGTGACGCCCTGGCTGAACAGCCGGTGGGAGTAGTCGACGTCGAAGTACAGGGTGCCGTCGGCGCGCAGATCGGCCAGCCGGCGGCGCACGGTCGACTGCGACCAGCCGGTGGCGGCGGCCAGTTCGGCCAGTGGCGCCCGACCGTCCCCCGCGAGGACGTCCAGCAGCTTGCGGTCCCCGGCGCCCACCGGTCCGCGCGGGCCCTTCGACCGGTCCGGGGCGGGCGTACGCAGCCGCGCGATCTGCTCGGCCGTCAGCGCCTCGGACTTGTTGACCAGGCCCTGCTCCCCGCCGAAGTACTCATGCAGCACGCAGTGCGCGCTCACCCCCACCACCCGTGGCGTCCGCGGCAGTTTGCGCAGCAGCAGGGCGTCGCTGTCCTGGCCGGTCGCCGCGCGCGTCGACGCGGCGACCTCGGTGCCGTCGGAGAGCACATGCACCCAGGAGGTGTCGGGCCGCCGGGCCAGCGCCTCGGCCACCGGCAGGGCGGCATCCGGCAGGCACCGCACCCGTACCATCCAGACCACGTCGCCGACCGCCGCCGGGTCGGTGAGCCCCAGCACCCGGAGCGCGCCGGTCGTCCGCAGCCGGGTGTAGCGGCGGGCCACGGTCTGGTCGGAGACGCCCAGCACCTCGGCGAGCCGACTGAAGGGGGCCCGGCCGTCGAGCTGGAGGGCGTGCACCAGCGCCCGGTCCAGGTCGTCGTACGCGTCGGATTCCACCGCACCAAGCTAGCGGGGGTCGGATATCGCCGCCGGGCCGGGGCCCGGCTGGGAGAAGCGGCCGGGTCGGGGCGACCGTAAGAGCCGCGGGAGCCGCCCTCGGGGCCGGCCCCGCCTCCCCTTGTCGGAATGTGCCGGATCCCGGAGTCAGTCATGCGCAGATCATGGTGGCCGCTCGCCGCCATCACCCTCGGCAACTTCATGCTGTTGATAGACGTCACGATCGTGAACACCGCGCTGCCCCAGGTGGCACGGGGGCTGGACGCGTCCTTCACCTCCCTCCAGTGGGTGATGGACATCTACGCGCTGGCGCTGGCCGCGCTGCTGATGGTGGCCGGATCGGCGGCGGACCTCTTCGGACGGCGGCGGCTGTATCTCGTCGGCCTCGCGGTGTTCGCGATCTCCTCCCTGGTCTGCGGTCTGGCACCGGACGCCGGGGTGCTGATCGCGGCCCGCGCCGTGCAGGGGGTGGGGGCCGCGGCCATGTTCGCCACCAACACCCCGCTGCTGATGGCCACGTACTCCGGCCGCGACCGCGGTATCGCCTTCGGCGTGTGGGGCGGTACGAGCGGGGCGGCCGCGGCGGTCGGCCCGGTGCTGGGCGGGGTGCTGACCGAGTACGTCGACTGGCGCGCGATCTTCCTGGTCAATCTGCCGCTGACGGCGATCGCGGTGTGGATCACGGTCCGCTCCATCGAGGAGTCGCGCGGCGCGGCGGGGGTGCGCATCGACTGGCCGGGCGCCGCCTCGTTCACGGTGTGCGCCGGGGCGCTGACGTACGGGCTGATGCGCGGCGGTGAGGAGGGCTGGGCCGACACCGGCACGGTCACCGCGCTGGTGGCGGCCGTGGTCGCGCTGCTCGCCTTCGTCCTGCTGGAGCGCGGGAAGCGGCAGCCGCTGCTGGACCTGGGGCTGATGCGCCGCCCGACGTTCGCGGTGCTGATGGCGGCGGCCCTGCTGCTCCAGGCCGCGGCCTTCCCGTACCTCACCTACGCCGGGCTGTGGCTGCAGTCGGTGCTGGGGATGAGCCCGGTGCAGGCGGGGCTCGCGGTGACGCCGATGGCGGGTGTCTCGCTGGTCGTCGGCGCGGCGGGCGGACGGCTGCTGGACCGGGTCGCGCCCGGGCGGGCGCTCGGCGGCGGGCTGCTGCTGGTGGGCACGGGCGCGCTGGTCAACGCGGCGATGGTGACCCCGGACGCGGACTGGACCGCGTTCGTCCCCGGCCTGGCCCTGGCCGGTCTGGGGATCGGCCTGGCCATGCCGGTGCTGGTCTCGGCGGCCCTCGGCTCGGCCCCGCCGGAGCGGGCGGGCATGGCCAGCGGCGCGGTGAACACCTTCCGGCAGCTGGGCTACGCACTGGGGATCGCCGTCCTGGGCACGGTGTTCGCGACGCGGGTGCGGGACATGGTGGACGGCGGCGACACCGTTCCGGCCCGGGCGGCCGGGCAGGCCGCCGAGGCCATCAGCGGCGGCCACGCCGACGCCGTGATCGCCGCCGCGCCCCCGGCCCGGGCGGACGCGGCGCGCGCCCTGGTCCACGAGTCGTTCGCGGCCGGTCTCGACCGCATCTGCGTCATCGCCGGCATCGCGGCCCTGGCGGCGGGCCTGCTGGTCCTCGCCGTCGTCCGCGGCGGGCCCGGCGGCACGCCCCCGGAGCCGACCCCCGAGAAGTCCCCGCCGGAGCCGGTCCACGCCTGAGCGGTGGCCGGGCACGAGCCATGAGGCGCATGAGGCATGAGGCGCATGAGGCATGAGGGGCATGAGGCATGAGGGGCGGGCGCCCGACGGCGCCCGCCCCTCGCGGCGTTGAGACCGACGTCCGTCAACGCGACGCGGGGCGAGTAACCCTCCCGCGATCGGATCGTTGTTCCATATACGCGTTATGCGCGGAGGCAACGCGAGCTGGAGCCTCGGCCGGGCGACGGATCGACGGGCAGCGATGTCACGGCGGTTGGGTCCGAAAGAGGTTGGCAGCCTCCGCTCCTGGTCCCTGGATACGGGCGGCCTGGCCCCTGGCTGGTGGGGCGTGACCATCACTCGGATCCACACCGGAAGGCACACCTATGCCACCTGAGATCGCACTACTGGAGTCGCGCGCCCTGCGCGACAGCGTCATCGAACGGACGGATGTCCTCGACAAGGTCAAGATCCTGACCATGCTGCCCGATGGGCTGCATATCACTACGCGCATGGTCGCGGAGTACTTCGAGGTTGGGGAAGAAGCCGTCAAAAGCCTGGCCAAACGGCATCGGGAGGAGTTCGAGAGCAACGGGATGCATATCCTCCGAGGCTCTGACTTGCAAGTCTTTGAAAGGTCCAACTTGGACCTTTCAGATTCGAGTTATCCACAGGGCCGCGCCCACCTCACCCTCTACCCCCGTCGCGCGGTGCTCAATGTCGCGATGCTGCTTCGGGACAGCGATATCGCCAGGCGGGTACGCTCCCATCTCCTCGATGCCGAGGAGTCGGCCCGGAGCGGATCGGAAACCGGTACGGAGCGGCTCCCGCTCGAACAGGTCCTCACCGAGCGGATGCTGGCCGGGCCGATCGGCAGCCGTCTCGACGCCGCCGAGGCGTGTCTGGCGGATGTCGGCTCCACGCTGCGGGAGCTGGCGCCGTGGATGGCCAGGGTCTCCGCCCGGCTGGACGGCATGGACCGGCGGCTCGACGCGCACGGCCGGGTCATCTGCGCCATGAGCGAGCGGCTCTGCGATCTCGGTGAGGACATGGCCGAGGTCCGCAGGGACGTCGCCACGCTCAAGGCCGAGGCGGCCCAGCGGCGGGCGCGGCGCGCCAAGCGGCGGCGCGCGTAGCGGACCGGAGCAGCCCGGTGGGCGGGGTGGTATCCCGCCCACCGGGGTGTCGGCGCCTCCCGGTCGCCGCTCACGCTGATGCCGGCGGTGTGCCGGGGGGCTGGCGGTGCCGGGGCCTGGGCGCGACGGCGAGATCCGGGCTCGAGCGGCCCGTGGAAGATCCGCTGGAAGGCCCGCTGGACCGCTGGAAGGCCCGCACCAGTGGCTCCATGCCGCGGCGGCGACCGACCGGCGGCCGCTCGGCCGGTTCCGGTGCGGTGGCGGCCGTAATGCGGGCACGAACCCCCGCACGTCCCGCCCGGCCGCCGACCATCACCTCGCCCCGGTCGACCGTCACTTCACTCTTACGGGGTCACTCCTCCCCCGCGAGGGTCAGCGTGCGCAGCTTGCGGCCCGCGTACCAGGTCGCGGCCACGGTCACGGCCAGCAGCAGGATGACGCCGGTCGCCAGGCCGACGTCCGACGTGATCACATCGCCGTCCGCGACCTTCTGGCCGAGCGCCAGCGCCCACTGCTGCACGCTCAGCTTGCGCGCCCCGGCGACCAGGCTGCCGAAGAAGGTCTCCCAGACCAGGGCGTAGACCAGCCCCGCGATCACCGCGTGCCGGGTCACGGTGCCCAGCAGCAGGAAGACCGCGCTGTAGGCGACCGAGGCCACGGCGGCGGCGACGGCGTAGCCGACGGCCAGCTGGTTCGCGTTGCCGTTCAGCACGAAGCCCGCGAGCAGGGTGGGGATCGCGGAGAAGGCGACCGTGACGCCGATGGCCACGATCAGCTTGGTGACGATGATCGTCGGCCGCTTCACCGGCTTGGCCAGGAGATAGATGACCGAGCCGTCGTCGATCTCCGGGCCGATCGCGCCCGTACCGGCGATCACGCCGATCAGCGGAACCATGGTGGCCATCGCGAAGCCGCCGAGGATCGCGTCGGCCGTGTCGTCGCCGGATCCGGTCAGCAGCCGTACGGCGAGCGAGATGATCAGCAGCAGACCGGGGAGGGTGAAGAGGATCAGCGCACGGCGGCGGCCGAGCAGGGCCCGGTAGGTGAGCCGCGCGACGGTGGGGTGGTAGAGCGAGGACATCGCTGTGGGCTCCTTTCAGGCCGCGACGAGGTAGGAGAAGACGCTCTCCAGGGACTCGTCGGATGGCGAGACCGTGAGGAGCCGGATGCCCTGGTCACGGGCGACCCGGGGCAGCAGTTCGGTGAAGCGGGCGAAGTCCACCGCCTGGATGTGCAGCCCGGCGTCGACGCCGGTGCTCGCGTCGACCTCGATACCGGTGGTCGACGGGTCGGCGATCAGGGCGGCCGCGAGCGCGCGGTCGTCGCTGGACCGTACGAGATAGCGGTGCGGGCGGTCCGTCATCAGCCGGCGGATCTTGCGGAAGTCGCCGGAGGCGGCGTGCCGCCCCGCGACGATCACCTCGATGTGCGCCGCCAGCTGCTCGACCTCCTCGAGGATGTGCGAGGAGAACAGCACGGTGCGGCCCTCGGCGCCCATCCGCCGCAGCAGATCCATCAGCTGCATCCGCTGCCGGGGGTCCATGCCGTTGAACGGCTCGTCCAGGAGGAGCACCGACGGCTCGTGCACCAGCGCGGAGGCCATCTTCACGCGCTGGCGCATGCCCTTGCTGTACGTGGCGATCTTCCGGGAGCCCGCGTAGTCCATCTCGACGGTGTCGAGCGCCTTACGGGCGGCGGCGCGGGGATCGGGCAGCCCGTGCAGCTCGGCGTTGGCGATCACGAATTCGCGGCCGGTGAGGAAGTCGTACATCGCCTCCCGCTCGGGGACGATCCCGATGTGGCGGTACGCCTCCTCATTGCGCCAGATCGGTGCGCCGTCGAGGGTCACGGACCCGGTGGAGGGGGCAAGGAAGCCGCCCATCATGTTGATGAGGGTGGACTTGCCGGCGCCGTTGGGGCCGAGGAGCCCGGTGACTCCGGGGCCGATGTCCATGGTCACGTCGTTGACGGCCACGACGTTCCCGAACCAGCGGGAGACGTTGTCGATGGCGATCGTGGTCACAGGCCGACCTTTCGGTAGCGGCGCATCAGCAGCCCGTACGAGCCGGCGATCAGGCCGAGGAGAACGAGGACGTAGACGAGTCCGGTCCCGGTGCCGGGGCCGACCCCGCCGGGGAAGGAGGAGGTGGCGCCGAGGAACGCCGTCTGCACCCCGTCGATGATGGTGATCGGCGAGAACAGCCCGATCCAGCTCACCGGGCCGGTGTCGCCCTGGTCCCAGGCGATGGCCTGGACGGCGGACACCGCGCCGTAGGAGATGGTCAGCAGGGCGATGACGGCGGCGACGCCGAAGCCGCGGCGCGGGGTGAGCGCGGCGACGACCAGGCTGATGCCGGCGAAGAGGAGCGAGAGCAGAGCCACGGAGACCAGTCCTTGTGCGAAGCCCTTCGTCTGATCGGCGAAGTCCAGCTTGGCGAGCAGTGCCCCGCCGTAGAGGATCAGCAGGGGCGCGCCGGTGAGGATGAACAGCGCGGAGGCCATGGCGGCGAACTTGGCCACCACGTAGTCCATCGTTTCGATGGGCCGCGAGAAGTAGAGCGGGACCGTCTTGAAGCGGAGGTCCCGGGAGACGGACTGCGGCGCCTGGGAGGCGGTGTAGAGGCCGATGACGGCCTGCAGCATGATCGCGTAGCGGGTGTACTTGACGGGCAGCTCGTCCGCGCTGGTGGCGATGGCCACCGCGACGATGATCGCGGCGGGCATGCACATCACGGCGAACAGCAGCATCGGCGCGACCTTGGACTTGGCCGAGCGGCCGAGGCCGTAGGCGCCGCGCAGGCTCTGGGAGAAGAGCGAGCGGCGGGCGTAGGCGCGGCCGAGGCGCGGGCCCTCGTAGTGGCGGTAGCCGATGTTGTGAATGACGTCGGCGCGCTGCTGGGTCACGGTCTCAGGCGGCATCGACGGCACCTCCGTTCCCGTGTGCGCTTGCGCCGGCCGGTCCGCCGGACGGCGTTGTGCCCTTCTGGGCAGCTGCGGCGGCATTCGCGGCGTCTGCGGCGTCCGCGGCGTTCGCGTCCTCGTCGTCGGACCGGAAGATCTCCGCGATGCGGTGGCGGCGCTGTTCCATGCGGACCAGGCCCAGGCCGAGGTCGGCGATGGTGTCGCGGACCGTGTCGTACGTCTCCTCGCCCGCGACGTCGACCAGCAGCACATGGTCGGAGCCGGGCGACCCGTCGGCGCCGCGGCCGGCCGGCTGGACGGTGAGCCCGGCCCGGTCGAGCGCGGTGCGCAGCGCCGTGGTGCCGTCCGGGTGGTCGGCGGTGTCGGTCACCTCGACCGCGAGCGAGGCCGTCGCCTGGGTGAAGTCACTGGTGGAGCTGGAGCGGAGCAGCTTGCCGCCGTCGATGACCACGACGTGGTCGCAGGTGCGCTCCAGCTCGCCGAGCAGATGCGAGGTGACCAGGACCGAGATGCCGAAGTCGGTGTGCACGCGACGGATCAGCCCGAGCATCTCGTCGCGGCCGACCGGGTCCAGTCCGTTGGTCGGCTCGTCCAGCAGCACCAGGCGCGGGTCGTGCACCAGGGCCTGGGCCAGCTTGACCCGCTGCTTCATGCCCGTGGAGTAGCCGCCCATGGGGCGGTACCGCTCCTCGTACAGCCCGACGTGGCGCAGGGTGTCGGCCGTGCGCTCACGGGCCGCGGAGGGCGGCAGCCCGGACATGCGCGCCATGTGGACGACGAACTCGGTGGCCGAGACATCGGGCGGCAGACAGTCGTGCTCGGGCATGTAGCCGACGCTTTCGCGAATGGCGCTGCCGTCCTTCGCCACATCGAGACCGAGCACGGAAGCGCGGCCCTCGCTGGCGGGGGACAACCCGAGCAGGATCTTGATCAGCGTGGACTTACCGGCGCCATTGGCACCCACCAGGCCGGTGACCCCTGGTGCGATGTCGACGGACAGCCGGTCGAGCGCGGTGACGCGGGGGAACCGCTTGCTCAGACTTTCGGTGGCGATCACAGTCACGTGTTCGACGGTAGTGGTGCGAGACACAGGCGGCGTCACTCCAGACGGTGGGATTCGCCTCGTCCTCGGGTCTGACGCGCCCGTAGGGGACAGGCCCCGACCGGAGGGGATGACCGAGGGTATCCACAGCCGGTTCGTGGGCTTATGCCCGATGTGCGGCCGGGGCCAGCCGGGACCGTGCCCATCCTGGGTACCACGCGGTGAACAGGGCCGGAAGGACGAACCCGGCGAACTGCGCCGCCAGCGCTGCCACCACGCCCAGACCGGCGGAGACGACCACGACCATGGCCGCGGCGGAGAGGGTGAAGGCGAGGGACCAGGCCCGGGTGATCACCACATTGATATGCCGGAACGCATGGCTGTCCCACACCTCGGGCGGTGCCTGACGCCGGGCGATACCGGTGGTGAAGGGCCGCCCGACGGCGAGGGTCGTCCAGGCGGTGACGGCCAGCCAGCTCAGCGCCAGCGCGCCGACGTAGTCCTTGAGCCCGCTGTCCGGGCGGGCGAAGGCGAGGATCGTCAGCGCGGTGAAGAAGGCCACCGTGCTGCACTCGAGGATGAGGGCGTCGGCGGCCAGACCCGCCCGACGGGCCCGGATCAGCATCGCGGCCCCCAGCACCAGCCCGGCCAGGGCGCCCCACTGCCAGCCCAGTGTGGACACGACCGCGAGGGCGATCCATGGCATGAATCCGCGCAAGTAACTCATTCGACCCTCCCCCGGGCGTCAGGTCACATTCCGTCGTGGGATGTCGAAGGGAGAACGTGCCCTGCGAGCCCAGTCCTATGCCTGATGGGCCGCCCGGCCCACGGATTCCCCCGTTGATTCCCCTGCGCAGAGGGGGAGTTGGGCACCCGCCCGGCCGGCGCCGGACCTTCCGCGCCGAGAACGGGAACGTCAGAGACCCGGTGCGCCCCAGACCGGGAACCAGCGGCTCAGGTCCTCCTCGATCCGCAGATCGTCCCCGAGCAGCGCCCGTATCTGGAGCTCCAGCGCGTTGTCGCGCTTCTCCGCGGCGCCCGGCAGCGGTGCGAAGGGGTAGAAGGTGCCGCGCTTGTAGAGGTACACCAGCGCGAGCGAACGCCCCGCCGGGTCCTGGAAGCCGATCAGCGAGCACAGCAGCTGCGGCCCGAACCCCCCGTCCTGGAGCAGCGAATTGACCGCGTGCAGATCGTTCACCAGCGACGCCACATCGTCCGGCCGCTGCCGGGTCAGCAGCCAGGTGTAGCCGTACGCGTCCTGGCTGAACTCCACGGGCACCCCGCCCCGGTCCGTGTCCGCGTCCAGCAGCTCCCGCACATCGCTCTGGAGCTGGGAGAAGGCGCCGCCCTCCACGCTCGCGAAGCAGACCGAGCCCCGGCCGGTCGGCGTGAACCCGGCCCCCGCCTCCAGGCTGACCGCGGCCCCCGGGAGTCCGAAGAGCCGGTCGAGGTCGGGGCGCACCGGTTTGCTGCGGCCCAGAATGGCGTCCAGCAGCCTCATGGCTCAGCCCCTTCCCGCCTGGCCCAGCTGGGTGGAGACGCGGGCGAGCTGGTCGAGCCGCCGCTCCAGCGTCGGATGCGAGGAGAACAGCCGGCTGACGCTCTCCCCGGAGAGGGCGGGCGCGAAGAAGAACGCGTTGTACGGCTCGACCTTGCGCAGATCCCGGGTCGGGATCCGGGCCATCTGCCCCGTCACCTTGGTGAGCGCGGCGGCGAGCGCCGAGGGCCGCCCGGTCAGCAGCGCACCGGCGCGGTCAGCGGACAGCTCGCGGTAGCGGGACAGCAGCCGGGTCAGCAGGAAGCTGATCGCGTAGACGACGGCGCTGATCAGCGGGATGAGCAGCACCGCGATGCCCACGTTGTTGTTGCGGCTGCCACGGCTGAGCCCGCCCCACAGCGCCGCGCGGGTCATGATGCCCGCCAGCACGCCGAGGAAGGAGGCGATGGTCATGACGGCCACATCGCGGTGCGCCACATGCGACAGCTCATGGGCGAGCACGCCCTCCAGCTCCTCCGGCTCCAGCCGCCGCAGCAGCCCTGTGGTGGCGCACACCAGCGCATTGCGCTGATTGCGGCCGGTGGCGAAGGCGTTCGGCACATCGGTGTCGGCGATGGCCACCCGGGGCTTGGGCATGTCCGCGAGCGCGCACAGCCGGTCCACCGCACCATGCAGCTCAGGGGCCTGCTGCGGGGTGACCTCCCGGGCGCCCATGCTGAACGCCGCGATCCGGTCGCTGAACCAGAACTGCGCCACGAACAGCCCTCCCGCGATGATCACGATCAGCGGCCAGGCGCCCTTGAACACGGCGAGCAGCACGCCGATGAAGACCACATAGAGCAGCCCGATGAAGAACATCGTCGTGACCATGCGCGTGGTCAGCCCACGGTCCGGGGCATAGCGGGTATGCGGCATGGGATGCCTCCCCTGTGACGCGACGCCAAAGGCTCTATACCCGATTCTGCCGCTTATCGGGCGATCCGCGCCGCGCGCGCTCTCCCTTTCTCCGGCGAGCTGCCGTGTCGGCGGTCCGGGCCCGCGTACCCCGCTATCCGGGCCGCTTACCCCGCTATCTGGGCCGCGCCCTCCGTGGCGATCTTCTCGAAGACCCCGAGGTCGGCGGCGAAGATCGAATCGGGGATCGGCCAGTGCAGCACGATCTCCTCGATGCCCAGCTCGGCATGGTGTCCGGCGAAGTCCACGAAGGCGTCCACCGAGCTCAGCGGCGCTGTGCCGTCCGGGGTGAAGCCGGTGAGAAAGATCTTGTCGAGGTCGCCGGCGCCCCGCCCGGCCTCCGCGCACGCCTTGCCCAGCCGCTCGATCTGACCGCCGATGGCGGCCAGCGAATCGGCCGGGGTGCCCGTCTCGGAGATCTTCGGATCGCCCGTGGTCACCCACGCCTGGCCGTACCGCGCCGCGAGCCGCAGCCCGCGCGGGCCGGTGGCGGCCACCGCGAACGGCAGCCGGGGCCGCTGCACACAGCCGGGGATGTTGCGCGCCTCGTACGCGCTGTAGTGCGTGCCCTCGTACGTCACCGCGTCGTCCGTCAGCAGCCGGTCGAGCAGCTCGACGAACTCGCCGAACCGGTCCGCCCGCTCCCGGGGCGACCACGGCTCCTCGCCGCCGCGCAGCAGCGTCGTCGCGTCGAAGCCGGAGCCGCCCGCGCCGATGCCGAGGGTGATCCGCCCACCGGACACGTCGTCCAGCGTGATCAGCTCCTTGGCCAGCGTCACCGGATGCCGGAAGTTCGGGGAGGTGACGAGGGTGCCCAGGCGCAGCCGCGAGGTCGCCGCCGCGGCCGCCGTCAGCGTGGGCACCGCCCCGAACCAGGGGCCGTCGCGGAAGCTGCGCCAGGACAGGTGGTCATAGGTGTACGCGGCGTGGAAACCCAGCTCCTCGGCGCGCTGCCATATCTCCCGGCCGCCCTCGGACCAGCGGTGGATGGGCAGGATCACGGTGCTCACTCGCATACCGCGAGCCTAAGGGGTGGGTGTGACAACACCGTACCGAGCCGTCCAGGCCCGTCCGGGCGGTACCGAGCCGTCCGAGCCGTCCGAACCGTACCGACGGGACGCCTGGACGGGTGTCGGCGGACGCACCCGGGCGAGCGCGTCCGAGGAAGCGCGCCCACTCGAGCGCACCGGAGCAGGCCCATCCGAGCACCGTGCCCTCATCGCTGAGCGGCATATGCGGGAGGATGGTTGCCGTGACTCCTGCGACCGACCGGCCGAACACCCCGGCCCCAGAGCGTTTCCGCCCCGCCCCGGCCCGGCCCCGGCTGATCGCCACCGACCTCGACGGCACCCTGCTGCGGGACGACAAGACGGTCTCCGACCGCACCGTGGCGGCGCTCGCGGCGGCCGAGCGGGCGGGCATCGAGGTGTTCTTCGTCACCGGCCGCCCGGCCCGCTGGATGGACGTCGTCAGTGCCCATGTGCACGGCCACGGCCTGGCGATCTGCGCCAACGGCGCCGCCGTCGTCGATCTGCACCAGGGCGGGCTGCCGGTCGAGGTCCGTCCGCTCGCCACCGAGCGGGCCCTCGCCATCGTGGAGACACTGCGCGAGGCCGCCCCCGGCACCTCCTTCGCGGTCGAGCGCAGCGGCGGGATCTTCTACGAACCGCGGTACCCGCCCTTCCACCTCGACCCGGGCGCGATCATCGCCCCCGCCGAGAAGCTGCTCCACGACGGATTCGCGCACGCCGACATGCCGGTCCTCAAGCTGCTCGCCCACCACCCCGAGCTCGCGCCCGACGACTTCCTCCAGCTGGCCCGCTCGGTGGCCGGGGCCCACGGCGACTTCACCCGTTCCAGCCCGTCCGCCCTGCTGGAGGTCAGCGGTCTCGGGGTCAGCAAGGCCAGCACCCTGGCCCGGTGCTGTGCCGAGCGCGGGATCGCGGCCGCGGAGGTCGTGGCGTTCGGGGACATGCCCAACGACCTGGAGATGCTGATGTGGGCGGGCACTTCGTACGCGATGGCCAACGCCCATCCGGATGTGCTCGCCGCGACCACCCACCGCACGGGCGCCAACACCGATGACGGCGTCGCCGCCGTCATCGAGCGGATCCTGGCCGGATAGCCCGACCGGGAATCGCCCGACCGGCCACGTGGAACCGCCCCCCGGCCGCGCTGGCCGGGGGGCGATCGCATACGACCGGGGTCGATCTACCAGAAGAACACCGCGTACCCGTTGCCGCCGTTCTGGCCGTTGGCGCCCTTACCGCCCGGGGTGGTGCCACCGGCGCCGCCGAGACCGCCGTCGCCGCCCTCGCTGCTGTTCGTCGGGGGCAGCTCGACGATGCCGTCGACCGCGTCGCCGCCCTCGCCGCCGGTCTCGCCGTTCTCGCCGCTCCGGTTGACCGCGAAGACGCTGTTGCAGGTGCCGTTGCCGCCGATGCCGCCCGTGCCCGCGGTGCCCGCGGTGGCGGTGCCGCCGCCACCACCTTGACCACCGGTGCCACCCGTGGCGGTGGCCTGGGTGCCGCTGGTGTTCGACACCGTCGTGGCGGTGCCGGCGGTGCCGGCCGTACCGGGCTGTCCGGGAGTGTTCACCGCAAGGCCACCGGCACCGCCGGTGCCACCGGTGCCACCGGTGCCCAGGTGCACCGTGTAGACGCCGAACGGCGTCACCGGGAGGACGCACCAGGTGAAGCCGCCGGACCCGCCGCCACCGCCGTTACCGCCGGCTGCGGCCATCGTGCCACCGCCGCCAGCGCCGCCACCGCCGCCGCCACCGCCGCCCGCACCCCATGCCTGGAGGTGCACCGAGGTGAGCCCCGGCGGCGCCGTGAAGGTCCCGTCCGTGGTGAACTCTTGCACCCCGTGGATGACGGTCGGCGGCTGCGGCGGCTTGGGACGGCCGACGCCGAGCCCCGCCGGGTCATCCGCCAGCGCGGCGGGCGCCATGGTCAGCAGCTGGCTGGAGATGGCCGCCGCTGCCGCGACGGAGGCGAAGAGGACCCGGCGGCGCGTCCGGGAACGATGAGGAGTAGGGCTCTGGCTGTTCACGTCATGACTTCCTTCCCCGCGGTCGGGCCACCATCTGTCGCGGAGTGCGATGGGATACGTAAGGACCGAACGGCCCGCGAACCTCATCTCACCCACGGTTCCGGCGGTCTGCATTCTGACGAGCCGATAGTTGGACCGCGCAGGTGAGGAGTTGGGCCGGGCGGGCGACAACCACCGCCCCACTGCGGCGTATGAGCCGCCCGGCGCCCGGTCAGCCCCGCGCCCGACCCACGCCCGTCAGGCACCCGCCGCCGAAGCAGCGGCCGTCAGTCACCCTCCGCCGGAGCAGCGGCCGTCGGGCACACCCTCCGCCCGACCAGCGCCCGTCAGACACCCTCCGTCGAAGCAGCGGCCGTGAGACCTCCTCCCCGGCCGGTGCCCGTCAGGCCCCGGCCCGCCGGCGGCCCCCACCCGGCCGGCGGCCGTCACGCCCCCTCGCTCGGCAGGGGTGCCTCCCACACCACTGCCGTGCCGCGGCCGTCCTCCCCCAGGCCGGGGCCGAAGGCGCTCGACCCGCCCAGCGCCTCGGCCCGCCGTGCCAGGTTGGCCAGGCCGCTGCGCCGCCCGTCCGCGGGCACGCCCACCCCGTCGTCCGCGACCGTCAGCCGGACCGCCGGCCGTCCGTCCGCGAGCCGGGCGGTGGCGTCCACGACCACCTCGATCCGCTCCGCCCGGGCGTGCCGGAAGGCGTTGGACAGCGCCTCGCGCAGCGTCGCGACGAGATGGGCGCCGGTCGCCGACAGGACCAGGTCGTCCACCGGGCCCACGAAGGTCAGCGACGGCTGGAAGCCCAGCGGCACGGCGGCCGCCCTGACCTCCCGCAGCACCCGGCCGCGCAGCCCGGGCGGCGTCTCGGGCGGCGTCTGCTGCAGCGCGAAGATCGCCGTCCGTACCTCCTGGATGGTGGCGCCCAGCTCCTCGACGGCCCGCTCGACCCGCTCCCGTACCTCCGGCGCGTCCGACTGGCGCCCCGCGCTCTCCAGCAGCATCCCGGTCGCGAACAGCCGCTGGACGACGAGGTCGTGGAGGTCGCGGGCGATCCGGTCGCGCTCCTCGAGGACCGCGAGCCGCTCCCGGTCGTGCTGGGCCTCGGCGAGCACCAGCGCGACCGCCGCCTGCGCCGCGAACTGGGCGGCCAGGGTGCGCTCGGTGGCCGTGAACGGGCCGGCGTCGCGCTCCCGCGCGGTGGCCAGCACGCCGAGCACCCGGTCCCCGCTGCTCAGCGGCACCATCATGCTCGGTCCGTAGCGCCCGGGGACGCCGGTGCCGAGCAGCGGGTCGGCGGCCGGGTCCTCGATGAGGACCGGCTGCCCGGCCAGCAGCCTCGGCACGGCCGGGGAACGGGCCGGAAGCACCGCGCCGAGCAGCCCGGACCGCTCATCGGCGGCCACCGCCACGGCCTTCAGCCCGTCACCGCCGTCCTCCGGCAGCAGCACGATGCCCACCGCCGCGTCCGCGAGCTCCCGGGCCTTCTCGGCGACCACGGCCGGTCCGTCTCCGGCGCCGCCGGAGAGCACCGCCTGGGTGACGGCCACCGACCCCTCGATCCAGCGCTCGCGCTGCCGGGTGGCTCCCTGGACGCGGGTGTGGCCGATGGCGATCCCCGCCTCGGTGGCCAGCACCTCGACCAGATGCCGGTCGGATTCGGTGAACGGACCGCCGTCCCGCTTCTCGGCGAGACAGAGGAAGCCGAAGATCTCCTCCCCCACGCGCAGCGGAACGGTGAGGGACGAGCCCGGCGGCTGGGCCGGGGCCGGCGGCTCGGACGGGCTCGGCGGCTCGGCTGCCGGGGGCGTTCCGGTGCGGCGTGCGTCGGCGAGCAGCTCCGCGCACCGCTCCCGGTCGGCCTCGGTCACGCCGTACGTCACCACATCGGCCAGGCCATGGCCCGCGGCGGCGTCGCCCTCGGTGTGGTGCACCCCGATCGCGGCGCGGCGGGCACCCACCAGCTCGGCCGCGGTACGGACGATCCGGTCGAGGACGGTGTGCGCGTCCGGCCCCGTGCCGAGCGAGCGCATCGCCTCCAGCAGCCGCGGCAGCCGCGCCGTGAGCTCGGTGGACAGCCCCCGCAGACCGCGGGTCGCCTCCGCGGCCACATCCAGGGGGTCGGGGGAGGGGGCAGCGGCCGCCATGCGTCGAGCCTAATGAATACCGCAGGTAAACGCCCTGTTGTCGGCGCTGGGCCCCGCTTCCACCGCTTCCGGGGCGCCGCAGGGCGACCCACACGGGCCCGGGCCACCCCATGCGGCAGCTCACGCCCCTGTCCGGCCGCGCGCCTGTGCCCCCCGGAAGTTGTCCAGCGGATCATGCGGGCCGGGATGCCTGCCACGGCGCTCCCGCGCGGAGTGCCGGTGGGCGCTGGGGCCTGTCGTCAACGGGGGGCGCCTGCTCGCGGCCGGGTGCCCCCTTTGACGACAGACCCTGGGCAGCCCCGGCGTGGGCTAGTGGTTGTCCGGCGGATCTTCGGGGCCCCGGAGGGTCCGGCGGACCACGCGGAGGCTTCGCCCCTGGGCTTCGGGGCGGCGGCAGACGCCGCAGGGCCGCTCGTCCGGTGCGGGGGACGCCCCCAGCGGGGCGCGCATGCCAGCCATCGCGGGCCNGGGCGGAGCCCCAGTTGTGGGAAGGGGCGGGGAGGGGAGCAGCCCGCCGCAGGCGTCAAGACCCGCCGGACAGGCCCTCACCGCCCGCGCCCGGCTACCCGGCGCCCACCAGGGCTCCGTCCTCCACCGCCTCCCGCTCCAGCATCCGGCGGAACGGACCATCGGCCGAGGCCAGTTGCCCGTACGTCCCGCGCTGCACGACCCGGCCGCCGTCGAGGACGATCACCTCGTCCACCGCGTCCAGGCCCGCCAGCCGGTGAGTGATCAGGACGGTGGTGCGCCCCTGGGTCGCCGACAGCAGGTCGGCCGTCAGGGCGTCGGCCGTGGGCAGGTCCAGATGCTCGGCGGGCTCGTCCAGGACCAGCACGGGGAAGTCCGCCAGCAGCGCGCGGGCCAGTGCCAGCCGCTGCCGCTGGCCGCCGGAGAGCCGTGCGCCCTGTTCGCCGACGAGCGTGTCCAGGCCGTCCGGCAGCCCGTCCACCCATTCCAGCAGCCGGGCCGCGGCCAGCGCCGCGCGCAGTTCGTCCTCGCTCGCGCCGGGGCGCGCCAGCCGCAGGTTCTCGCGCAGCGAGCTGTCGAAGACATGGGCGTCCTGGGCGCAGAGGCCGACCAGCCGCCGCACCGCGTCCCCGTCCAGGGCGGCGGCGTTCCGGCCCGCCAGGGTGTACGTGCCGCCCTCGGTGTCCAGGAAGCGGAGCAGCACCTGGGCGAGGGTGGTCTTGCCCGCCCCCGACGGGCCGACGACCGCGACCCGGCGGCCCGGGTACAGCTCCAGCCCGAACCCGTCCAGGGCGGGGGCGGACTGCCCGGGATGGCGGGCGGTGATCCCGCGCAGCACCAGCGGATACGGCGCGCTCGGCGCCTCCTCGCGCCCCGCCTCGTCGGGCTCGCGCACCGGAATCGGCTCGTCCAGCACCTCGTACACCCGCTCCGCGGCCCGCCGCACCCGCTGCCGGTGCTGCACCGCGAGCGGCAGCCCCGCGACGGCCTCGAAGGCGGCGAGCGGGGTCAGCACCACGACCGCCAGCCACACCCCGTGGATGCGGCCGTCCGCCACGGCCGGTACCCCCACCCACGCCGCGGCCGCCACGGTGAGACCGCAGACCAGCGCGGACAGCCCGGCGCCCGTACCGGCGGCGGCCGCCGTCCGCCGGGCGATCCGGGTGAGCACGCCGTCGGCCCGGCGCACCCCGTCCAGCCGGCGCGGCAGCGCGCCCGCGACGGTCAACTCCGCGGTCCCCGCGAGCAGGTCCACGACCTGCGCCGACAGGGCACCGCGCGCAGGTGCCAGCCGCCGCTCCGCGCGCCGCGCGAGCGCCCCGGACGCGGCGGGCACCACGACCCCCGCCACCAGCAGCCCCGCCGCCAGCACGGCCCCGGCCTCGGGCAGCACCCAGGTGAGGAAGCCCACCGAGGCCGCGCCGACGGTCAGCGCGGTGCCGACGGGCAGCAGCCAGCGCAGGAAGTAGTCCTGCACGGTGTCCACGTCGGCCACCAGCCGGGAGAGCAGATCGCCGCGGCGTGTCCGGCCGAGCCCGGCGGGCGCCAGCCGCTCCAGCCTCCGGTAGACGGCGACCCGCAGCTCGGCCAGCACCCGCAGCACGGCGTCGTGCGAGACCAGGCGCTCGGCGTAGCGGAAGACGGCCCGGCCGATCCCGAACGCCCGGGTCGCGGTGACCGCGACCATCAGATAGAGCACGGGCGGCTGCTGCGCGGCCCGCGAGATCAACCAGCCGGAGACGGCCATCAGCCCGACCGCACTCAGCAGGGCGAGGCTCCCGAGCAACAACGCCAGCCCGAACCGCCCCCGCCCCCCGTGCGCGGCTCCCCGCACCCGCGCCAACGCACCCCGGCACGGGCGCGCGGCCGAGCCGTGCGACGCGGCCACGCCGTACGACACGGCCGAGCTGTTCGACACGGCCACGCCATGCGACGCGACCGGGCCACCCGACGCGCTCAGGCCGTCCGGCGTGACGGAGGTGGCCGACCCACCACGGGCGGCAGTTCCAGAGCCCCGGTCCGGCCCCGGCAAGCGCAGCACCCGGTCCGCCAGCGGCAGCAGTGCCGGGCGGTGGACGACCAGGAGGACCGTCCGGCCCTCGGCGAGGCGGCGTACCGCATCGACGACCGAGGCTTCCGTCTCGCCGTCCAGGTTCGCCGTCGGCTCGTCCAAGAGGAGCACCGGGCGGTCGGCCAGGAAGGCACGGGCCAGGGCGATCCGTTGGCGTTGACCCGCGGAGAGTCCGGCGCCCATCTCGCCCAGCCGGGTCTCGATCCCGTCCGGCAGCGCGGAGACGAAACACAGCGCGTCCGCGTCCCGCAGGGCGGCCCGCACCGCCTCGTCGCCGGCGTCCGGACGGGCCAGCCGGACGTTCTCCGCGATCGTCCCGGCGAAGAGGTACGGGCGCTGGGGCACCCAGGCGATCTGGCGCCGCCAGCTCTCCGGGTCCAGGGAGGCCAGGTTCCGGCCCCCGATCAGCACCCGGCCCTCGTGCGGCGCCGCGAAGCCGAGCACGGCGTTCAGCAGGGTCGACTTCCCGGCACCACTGGGGCCCACGACGGCGACCGTCTCCCCCGGGTGGATCTCGAACGAGGTCCGGGCGAGGGACGGTTCGGTGCGCCCGGGGTGGCGGACCACCAACCCGTCCAGCGCCAGCGCGGCACCCCGGGCATCGGGTGCGGGCGAGCCGCCCGCCGCCCCCGAGGGCTCGCGCTCCAGCACCGCGAAGACCTCGTCCGCCGCCGTCAGCCCCTCCGCCGCCGCGTGGTACTGCGCGCCCACCTGCCGCAGCGGCAGATACGCCTCGGGGGCGAGCACCAGCACCACCAGCCCGGTGAAGAGGTCCATCTCGCCGTGCACCAGCCGCATCCCGATGTCGACCGCGACCAGCGCGACCGACACCGTGGAGAGCAGTTCCAGGGCCAGGGAGGACAGAAAGGCCAGCCGCAGCGTCTTGAGCGTGGCCCGCCGGTAGTCACCCGTGATCGCACGGATCGATGCGGCCTGGGCCTTGGCCCGGCCGAAGACCTTGAGGGTGGGCAGCCCGGCGACGACATCGAGGAAGTGCCCGGACAGCCGGGACAGCAGCCGCCACTGACGGTCCATCCGGGACTGGGTGGCCCAGCCGATGAGCATCATGAACAGCGGAATCAGCGGCAGCGTGGCGACGATGATCAGCGCGGAGATCCAGTCCGCGGTGACGATCCGGGCGAGCACCGCCACCGGCACCACCACGGCCAGCCCCAACTGGGGCAGATAGCGCGCGAAGTAGTCGTCCAGCGCGTCGATGCCCCGGGTGGCGAGGGTGGTGAGTGCACCGGTCCGCTGGGAGTCCAGCCAGCTCGGCCCCAGCCGTACGGCCCGCTCCAGCAGCCGCAGCCGCAGCTCCGACTTGACCGCCGCACCGGCCCGGTGGGCGGCCAGCTCGGTCAGCCAGGAGACGGCCGCCCGGCCGACGGCGACCAGTGCCAGCAGCCCCAGCGGAAGCGTCAGCGTCGTCACGCCGTCGCCCCGCTGGAAGGCGCCCACCACGATCTCGGCGATCAGCATCGCCTGCGCGATGACCAGTCCCGCTCCGGCCAGGCCCAGCGTCACGGAGGCGGCCAGGAAGAAGCGGGTGGCCCGTGCGTACCGCAGCAGCCGTGGATCGATTGGTTTCACGTGAAACACCGCACCCGCGTCAGTGGGCGGCGGGGATGTGCCGGGTGCCGATGCGCTTGCGGAAGACCCAGTACGTCCACGCCTGGTAGGCCATGATCAGCGGCATCATGATGGCGCCGACCCACGTCATGATCTTGAGCGTGTAGGGACTGGAGGCCGCGTTCGCCGCCGTCAGACTCCACGCGGGGTCCAGCGAGGAGGGCATGACCTCGGGGAAGAGCGCCAGGAAGAGCATCGCGACGGCCGCCGCGACGGCCACCCCGGACAGCCCGAACGCCCATCCCTCACGCCCCCGCTGGTTCATGATCAGCGCCGCGGCCAGCGCCAGGACGGCGATGACGACCGCCACCAGACTCCGGGCGTTCCCGCTGTCGCCCTGCGTCCAGACCAGGAACGGCACCGCGACCACGGCGGTGGCCAGTCCCAGCCCGGCCGCGTACCGCCGCGCCCGCGTCCGGATGTCCCCTTCCGTCTTGAGCGCGGCGAAGACGGCGCCGTGGAAGGTGAACAGCACCAGCGTGACCACCCCGCCCAGCAGGGCGTACGGCGTGAGCAGATCCGACAGACCGCCCGCGTAGTTGCCGTCCCGGCCGATCGGCACCCCGTGCACCAGATTGGCGAAGATCGCTCCCCACAGGAACGCGGGCAGCAGCGAGCACCAGAAGATCGCATGCTCCCAGTTGCGCTGCCAGCGGTCCTCGGGGCGCTTGTGCCGGTACTCGAAGGCGACACCACGCAGGATCAGGCAGACCAGGACGGCCAGCAGCGGCAGATAGAAGCCGCTGAAGAGCGTCGCGTACCAGTCGGGGAAGGCGGCGAAGGTCGCCCCGCCCGCCGTGATCAGCCAGACCTCGTTGCCGTCCCACACCGGCCCGATCGTGTTGATCAGGACCCGGCGCTCGGTGCGGTCGCGGGCGAGCAGCTTGGTCAGCACGCCGATACCGAAGTCGAAGCCCTCCAGGAAGAAGTAGCCCGTCCACAGGAAGGCGATCAGCAGGAACCAGACGTCGTGAAGGTTCATGATCCTCTCCGATGATCCTTTCCGGCCGTCAGTACGCGAAGGTCAGCGGCTTGTCGGCGTCCTCGTCCTCGGCGGAGGACCCGCCGTCCGGACCGCCAGGACCACCCGGACCGCCCGGACCGCTCGAGGGCAGTCGCAGCTTCGGGTCCTTGGCGGGGGGCTTCTCGTCGGTGTCCGGTCCGGCCTTGGCGTACTTGGTCAGCAGCCGCACCTCGATCACCGCGAGCACCCCGTACAGCAGCGTGAAGACGCCGAGCGAGATCAGCACCTCGGCCTGGCTGACGCCGGGGGAGACCGCGTCGGCGGTCTTCATCAGTCCGTAGACCGCCCAGGGCTGCCGTCCCATCTCGGTGAAGATCCAGCCGAAGGAGTTGGCGATCAGCGGAAAGCCCATAGTGAGGATGCCGATCCGCCAGGACCAGGTGGACAGCAGCGGGCCCATCTCGCGCTTCTTGGTGAGCATGAGCCGGGGCACCTCGTCCTCGCCAGTGCGGAACGCGGGCGCCAGCCACCGCTTGCGGCGGGTCGTCCACAGCCCGATCAGCCCGGCGACGAACGAGGTCATCCCGAAGCCGATCATCAGCCGGAAGCCCCAGAAGGTCATGAAGATGCTGGGGATGTAGTCATCGGGCTGACCGCCGTAGGCGTCGGCCTCCCGCTGGGCGATGTCGTTGATACCGGGGACGGAGTCGGTGAAGTTGCTGTGCGCCAGGAAGGAGAGCACCCCGGGCACCTCGAGCTCGACGCTGTTGTGCCCCTTGCTGACATCGCCGACGGCGAAGACCGAGAAGGGCGCGGGCGCCTGGGTGTCCCACAGGGCCTCGGCCGCCGCCATCTTCATCGGCTGCTGCTCGAACATCACCTTGCCGAGCTGGTCACCGCTGATCGCCGTGCCGATCCCCGCGATCACCGCGACCACCAGGCCCACCCGCAGCGAGGCCCGCATCGCCCCGATCTGCTTCTTCCGCCGCTCGCCCAGCTCCTCGCCGCGCTCCCGGCGGCGCTTGGCCCGCAGCAGATGGAAGGAGGAGATCCCGATGATGAAGGCGGCGCCGGTGAGGAAGGCCGCGGTCAGCGTGTGGAAGACCACGACCAGGGTGGTGTTCTGGGTCAGCACCGCCCAGATGTCGGTGAGCTGGGCCTTTCCGGTGGCCTTGTCGATGGTGTAGCCGGTCGGGTGCTGCATCCAGGAGTTGGCGGCCAGGATGAAGTACGACGAGAGGATCGTGCCGAGCGAGACGATCCAGATGCAGGCGCAGTGGATCTTCTTGGGCAGCTTGTCCCAGCCGAAGATCCACAGACCTATGAAGGTGGACTCGAAGAAGAAGGCCAGCAGGGCCTCCATCGCGAGCGGGGCGCCGAAGACATCACCGACGAAGCGGGAGTAGTCCGACCAGTTCATACCGAACTGGAACTCCTGCACGATGCCGGTGACCACACCCATCGCGATGTTGATCAGGAAGAGCTTCCCCCAGAACTTGGTGGCGTGGAAGTACTTCTCCTTGCCCGTGCGGACCCAGGCGGTCTCCAGACCCGCCGTGATCGCGGCGAGAGAGATCGTCAGCGGCACGAAGAGGAAGTGGTAGACCGTCGTGATGCCGAACTGCCATCGGGCCAGCGTCTCCGGCGCCAGAGCCAGATTCACCTGAATCTCTCCTTACGGTCGTGCCTGCCCGCGAGCGAGCTTGTGAACGTATTCACATTCACAAGCAATGATACGCACACGACGTCGCCCCCTCCCACCGGGGGTGGTAGGGGGCGAATGGGGCACGTATGGGTATCCTGCGTACCTTACGGAGGGGCCGATGGGCCCCTTGCGGGCCCGAAAGACGGCCGAGCCGCCCGGCCCCGGTTGGGCGGGCGCCCGGGGAGGCCGCGGTCGGCGGGTGCCCGGCCGGCGAACGTTCGTCGGTAGGCGGAGGGAGATACGCCCAGGATGTGTGCGAGGTGTTCGCGCAGGGACCGGGCAGATCCGAAGCCGGTGGTCGCCGCGATGTGCTCGATGGTCAGGGTGGTGGTCTCCAGCAGGGCGCGGGCGCGGTCGACGCGTTGCAGGGTGATCCATTGCCCGGGTGTCGTGCCGGTCTCCATGCGGAACCGTCGGTTGAAGGTGCGCACGCTCATGCCGGCGTGCCGGGCGAGTTCGCGGAGTGTCAGGGGCCGGTGGAGCTGGGTGAGGGCCCACTCGCGTGCGGCGGCGGTGGAGGCGCCGTCATCGGCGGGGACAAGCGCCCGCACGTACTGGGCCTGGCCACCCTCGCGCCAGGGCGGCACGACGCAGGCGCGGGCCACGTCGTTGGCGACGGACGCGCCGTGATCTCGGCGTACGAGGTGGAGGCACAGGTCAATGCCGGCGGCGACTCCGGCGGAGGTGAGCACGTCGCCGTCGTCGACGAAGAGCACGTCGCGGTCGAGCCGGACATCGGGGAAGGAGGCGCGGAAGTCCTCAGATTCCCGCCAGTGCGTGGTGGCCGGGCGGCCGTCGAGCAGACCCGCCGCCGCGAGGGCGAAGGCAGCGGCGCACAAACCGACGACGCGCGTACCCGGGCGCAGGCCGGTGAGCAGGGGCAGCACATCGGCGGGGACCCCCTCGCGGCCCCGGTCCCGCATAGCGAGGGTGGGAGCGACGATGACGGTGTCCGCGTCGCGCAGGATCTCGGTGCCGTGCTCGATGGCGATCGCGAAGCCCGCGTCGCTGGTCACGGGCCGGGCGTCGAGCGAGCACACCCGCACCGCGTACAGCGGAGAGCCGTCCGGGGCGTTGGCCGCACCCAGGACGCGGGTCGGAATAACCAGCTCGAACGCGCGAACGCCGTCGAACGCGAGAACGGCCACTTTGTGCATGACCAGATCCTGCCACAAGGTGGCATTCGTGCCACTGTCGAGGCGAGAAGGGCGAGCAGAGAATGGCTGTCACGGGCAGAACGTGCCCGTTGTTCCTCCTCGAAAGGCCGCATGTCATGCACTCCGACATCGCCCAGCACCTCGTCGGTTCCTGGCGGCTCGTCTCCTACCGGCTCACCGGCTCCGAGGCCTCGTACCCGTTGGGCGAGGACGCGCACGGGCTGATCATCTACACCGGCGACGGCCACATGTCCGTTCAGATCAGCGCCCCCGGACGGTCTCCGTACACCGACGGCGAAGTACACGGTGGCACCGGCGTCGAGCAGGCCGGGGCGGCACACGGCTACCTCGCTTACGCGGGCACCTACACCGTCACCGACGACATCGTCGAGCATCACGTCGAGCACAGTCTCTTCCCGAACTGGGAGAACACGATCCTGCCGCGGCGCGCCACCCTGGACGAGAACCACCGGCTCCACCTGGCACTCGTCAAGCCGGTCATCGTCAACGGACAGGAGCGCGGCGGGGTCCTGACCTGGGAACGCTGAGTCACCCGGGACGCCTGGCGCCAGCCTCCTGCCACGTCGGCGAGGAACCGGTGGAACGACACACAGCCGAGCAATACACGGCATCGGGCCGTGCTTCCAGGCTCAGCCGTTCACCGCCCCCCCCCCCCCCCCCCCCCCCCCCCCCCCCCCCCCCCCCCCCCCGCACACCCGCTCTCGGGCCTGTCCGGCGCCCTTCGGACACGTTGCCGGCGCAGGCCTCAAGGCTACTCAGCAAGCCGGTTCAGAACAGGCACTCAGAGCTCCTTGCGGTACTCCTCCGCCGTCCGCAGGAAGATCTCGTTCGCCTCGCGCTCGCCGATGGTGACCCGCACCCCCTCACCCGGGAACGGACGGATCACCACGCCCGCCGCCTCGCACACCTTCGCGAAGTCGGCCGTGCGCTCCCCCAGCCGCAGCCAGACGAAGTTCGCCTGCGAGTCCGGGACCGTCCAGCCCTGGGCGGTCAGCGCCTCCCACACCCGGCCCCGCTCGGTGACCAGCGCGTCCACCCGCTCCCGCAGCGCGTCCTCGCTGCGCAGCGAGGCCACCGCCGCGTCCTGGGCGAGCTGGCTGACGCCGAACGGCACCGCGGTCTTGCGCAGCGCCGCCGCCACCGGCTCATGGGCGATCGCGAAGCCGACCCGCAGCCCGGCCAGGCCGTACGCCTTGGAGAAGGTGCGCAGCACACACACGTTCGGCCGGTCCCGGTAGAGATCGATCCCGTTGGGGACCTGGTCGTCCCGGATGAACTCGATGTACGCCTCGTCCAGCACCACCAGCACATCGGACGGCACCCGCTCCAGGAACCGCTCCAGCTGGGCCCGGCGCACCACGGTGCTGGTCGGGTTGTTGGGGTTACAGACGAAAATCAGCCGGGTGCGGTCGGTGATGGCGTCCGCCATCGCCTCCAGGTCGTGCTCCTCGGCGTCGTTCAGCGGGACCCGCACCGACGTGGCCCCGGCGATCTGAGTGATGATCGGATATGCCTCGAAGGACCGCCAGGCGTAGATCACCTCATCGCCCGGCCCCGCGGTGGACTGGACCAGCTGCTGGGCCACGCCGACCGAGCCGGTCCCGGTGGCCAGATGCTCCAGCGGTACGTCGAAGCGGCTCGCCAGCTCGGCGATCAGCGCGGTGCAGGCGAGGTCCGGGTAGCGGTTGAAGGACGCGGCGGCGTTCGCGGCGGTCTCCAGCACCCCGGCCAGCGGCGGATAGGGGTTCTCGTTGGAGGAGAGCTTGAAGGCCAGGGGGCCGTCCGCGGCGGCCGGCTTGCCGGGCTTGTACGTCGGAATGCCGTCCAGCGCGGCGCGCAGCTTGGGGCTCTTCTCGGTCACCGACAGTCCTCCTCGACCCATCCTGTCCCGGTCCGTGCACAGCGTTCGCACACGGCAATACTGCACACCTTATGAGGATTCCCCCGTCTCGCGTACCCGCCGGGCGCCGCCGCGTATCCGCCCCCGGCGCCCGCGTACCCACCGGGGGGAGCGCCCCGTTTTTTCACGCGCGCCGGTGGCGAGCGCCGTGGCGCGCATCACCCGTGCAGGTGAGTTGAGACCTCTTCGAGACATGTATCAATCAGCAGGCGTGGATATGCCAGGGGCGATCAGAGGCCCGGTGGAACCCCCAACTGGCTTCACTTCCAAGGGAATTGGGGAAGGCGCTCATGCAGAAACGTGCCTTCCGAATACCGATGGCGGAATCGCGCAACCCGCCCACCCGCGCCCTACTATCGGCTGGCCATGACAGCAGCAGGGAAGCACCAGGTGAGCCGGTCGGCCGGCCGCCGGTTAGGGCGGGCGGGCATCCGGGACGTGGCCGCCGCCGCCGGGGTCTCCATCACGACCGTCTCCGACGCGCTCAACGGCAAGGGCCGGCTCCCGGAGGCCACCCGCCGCCATGTCCGCGAGGTCGCCGAGCGGCTGGGCTATCGCCCGTCCGCAGCGGCCCGCACCCTCCGTACCGGCAAGTCCGGCCTCATCGGCCTGACCGTGACCACATACGGGGATGAACCTTTCACCTTCACCGAGTTCGCCTACTTCGCCGAGATGGCGCGGGCCGCCACCTCCGCCGCGCTGGCGCGCGGCTACGCCCTCGTCATCCTCCCCGCCACCTCCCGCCACGACGTGTGGTCCAACGTCGCCCTCGACGGCACCGTGGTGATCGACCCCTCCGACCACGATCCGGTCGTCACCGAGCTCCTGCGCCAGGGCATCCCCGTCGTCAGCGACGGCCGCCCCGCCGGCGCCCTCCCCGTCACCGCCTGGGTGGACAACGACCACGAGGCGGCGGTGCTGGGGCTGCTCGACCATCTCGCCGAGGCCGGCGCCCGCCGGATCGGACTGCTCACCGGGACCTCCACCGACACCTACACCCGGCTGTCCACCACGGCGTACCTGCAGTGGTGCGAACGGGTGGGACAGGATCCGGTCTATGAGGCGTACCCGGCCCACGACCCTTGTGCCGGTGCCGTCGCCGCCGACCGGCTGCTCGCCCGCCCCGACCGCCCCGACGCGGTCTACGGCCTCTTCGACCCCAACGGCACCGATCTGCTCGCCGCCGCCCGCCGCTACGGGCTGCGGGTCCCCGACGACCTGCTGCTGGTGTGCTGCAGCGAATCGACCGTCTACCGCACCACCGAGCCGCCCATCACGACCCTCTCACTCAAACCCCGCCGGATCGGCACGGCGGTCGTCCAGTTGCTCATCGACGCCATCGAGGGCCTTGACACCGACCAGCCCGTTGAACAGGTCATACCCACCGAATTGATGGTGCGGACGTCCTCACAGCGCCGTCCGCCGCGTACGACGGTCAGCGCCCCACGCAGCCGCGCTGGGGGCTGACCTGAGGGCGACTCAAGGATGACCCGAGGAGGACCTGAGGCCAATGGGCTTCCCCTACCGGGCCAATCCGGGATAAAAGTCCGACGAAGCAGGAGCGAGCAGCGATTGACGGCACCCTGGTGCGTCACAAGCCCTCACGGTCATTCCTATGATGGGCGGACGACACCGCGGACCGCCGTCGACCAGGCAAGGTCCACAAGGTGGCACGGCGGCGTGATGGTGGAGGGGTCGATGACTCAGGGGGCCGGTCTGGAAGCCACGGCAGGGACCACGGCTGCGATCCCTCCTGTGCCCGCGTACGGGGCGCACACCCCGCCCAGCATGGTCGCGCCCGGTGCCGTGCCGCTCGGAGCCGTACCGCCGGGTGCCGTGCCGCCGGGGTCCGCGCCCGTCGCGCCGGGCCCCGCCGCGCCCGTGCCGCCGCCCGCGC
>NZ_JACVYG010000077.1:0-40903 GCF_014712245.1 Streptomyces sp. 5-10 | reverse complement strand
CGCAGCCCGGCGCCGGGGCCGCACGGTCCGGCGCCGGCGCCGCGTCCGCCGCCCCGGCCGCGGCCCAGCCCGCCGTCGACGTGCTCACCGAGCGTACGGCGGTGGTGCTCCAGGACAGACCCGTGGTCGCCATGACGGCCTGGCTCTCGGACGCGATACGGGCCGCGGCCGCCAGCGACCGCGCCGTCCAGATCGTGACCCCCGCGACCTCCCGGCTCAGCCTGCCCACGCGCCTTTCGCTCACCGGGCTGCCGTCCCGCTGGGTGGTGCGCGACGACGAGGGCGGCGGCTATTACGACGGGCTCTCCGGCGCCGTGCTGCGCTGGCACGACGGGGGGTTCACCCCGGTCGAGGCGGAACCGGAGCGCACACCGGTGGCCCCGGCCTTCCTCGAGGGCGCCGAGGACACCGGGGAACGCCAACTGGCCCTGTCCTTCCGCACCGTGCTGTCGGCCGAGGAGCGGCTCGTCCTCGGCGGGCCCCTCGAGGCGGCATGGACCGCCGTCACCGGTGGTCCCCCCGAGGGCTGGAGCACCGCCGAGCCCGTCAACCTGCCCTGGTCGTGCGAGGCCCTGACCGCCCTCGCCCGCGACCGCGCCCCGGAGAGCACCTGGGTGGTCGCGGTGGGCCGTGCCGACCGGCCCGCGATCGCCACGCTGCGCGTGGAGCGGACCGCCCGGGGCGTCGAACAGGACGTGACGCTGGCCTTCGGCTACGGCCCCGGCGAGAAGCCGCCGCTGGACGCCCTGCCCGACCTCGCGGCCACGCTGGTGACCGAGCACCGGCTCCAGTCGCTGCTGGTCCAGCTGCGGGCCGCCCGCCGCGACCTGAGCCTGCCCGCCCGCCTCGAACCGCCCGCCGTCCCGGTCGGCTTCGCGCTCGGAGCCGACGAGACACAGGACGTCGGCCTCACCTTCGCCCGGCGCACACCGCTGCCCGCCCGGCCCGTGCCGCTGGGGCCCGCGGCCCGCCCGGGCTTCTACTATCCGCTCGGCGACGGGAGCTCACCCTCGAGCTGGGCGCTGTTCGAGCAGCTCATGCGCCATCTGAGGCAGCCGGGCTGAAGCGCCGCCGGCCACCCGAGGGACACTCGAGGCGCACCCGTGCGCGCCTCACTTTGTCCTGAGACAGGAGAAAGTCGAAGCCAATTGCGGCGCAAGTTCTTCCCACTCCCGACAACCGCTGCTACGTTCCCCGTGAAAGCCCGGCCATGTGGATGCCGATGACGGCGGGAGGGGCAGCGTGAGGCGCATGACGGCACGACCGGCCAACGCGCATCAGGCGCGACTGCTTCGCCTGCTGCGCGACGGCGGCCCCAACTCCCGTGCCCAGCTGGGCGATCAGATCGACCTGTCGCGTTCGAAGCTGGCCGTGGAGATCGACCGGCTGCTGGAGACCGGGCTGGTGGTCGCGGACGGGCTGGCGGCCTCGCGGGGCGGCCGGCGTTCGCACAACATCCGGCTCGCGCCCGGGCTGCGGCTGCTCGGCGTGGACATCGGCGCCACCTCCGTGGACGTCGCCGTGACCAATGCCGAACTGGAGATTCTCGGCCACCTCAACCAGCCCATGGATGTGCGCGAGGGGCCCGTGGCGGTCTTCGAGCAGGTGCTGGACATGGCCGCGAAGCTCCGGGCGTCCGGGGTGGCCGAGGGGTTCGACGGGGCGGGCATCGGAGTGCCAGGACCCGTGCGGTTCCCCGAGGGCGTGCCCGTGGCGCCGCCGATCATGCCGGGGTGGGACGGCTTCCCGGTACGGGAGGCGCTCAGCCAGGAACTCGGCTGCCCGGTCATGGTCGACAACGATGTGAACCTCATGGCGATGGGGGAGCAGCACGCGGGAGTCGCCCGTTCCGTCAAGGACTTCCTCTGCGTGAAGATCGGCACCGGTATCGGCTGCGGGATCGTCGTCGGCGGTGAGGTCTACCGGGGGACGACGGGCAGCGCGGGCGACATCGGCCACATCCAGGCCGAACCCGACGGCCGCCCCTGCGCCTGCGGCAACCACGGCTGTCTTGAGGCGTACTTCGGCGGCGCGGCGCTGGCCCGCGACGCCGAGGCGGCCGCCCGCGACGGCCGGTCCGCCGAACTCGCCGCCCGGCTGGAGGACGTGGGCAGCCTCGCCGCCACGGACGTCGCCGCGGCGGCCTCGGCGGGCGACGCGACCGCACTCGACCTCATCAGGGAGGGCGGCACCCGTACGGGCCAGGTCATCGCCGGGCTCGTCAGCTTCTTCAACCCCGGTCTGGTGGTCATCGGCGGCGGTGTCACCGGGCTCGGCCATACGCTGCTCGCCGCCATACGGACCCAGGTCTACCGCCAGTCCCTGCCCCTGGCCACCGGCAACCTCCCCATCGTGCTGGGCGAACTCGGCCCGGCCGCCGGGGTCACCGGCGCCGCCCGCCTGATCAGCGACCACCTCTTCTCACCGGCATGACGGCCGCCTGACCGCCTGACGGTCCGACGGCCCCACCCCGCCCGCCACGGGCGGGCCGTATCCCAGCACAGCGCAGCAGCACGGCATCCGACCCGCCCCCCGACGTACGCCACGTCGAGACACGAGCCGCACCACCGAGCCGCACCACCCGACACCACCGGGCCGTGCCGTACCCCGTCGCGCCCCGACACCCCACCACAGCACCGCCCCACCCCATGACGCCCCGCCGCGCACCCGCACGCCCCAGCGTCCCGCACGCCCAGCCACCCGCACGCCCCAGCGTCCCGCACCGCATCGAGCGACCGCACCGCATCGAGCGAACCGCCGAGGAGGCCCGCCATGGCACCGGCACCACCCGACCCGCGCCCACTCCTCACCATGTCCGCGATCACCAAGTCCTTCCCCGGCGTACGGGCCCTGGACGGCGTCGACCTCGATGTCGCAGCGGGCGAGGTGCACTGTCTGCTCGGCCAGAACGGCGCGGGCAAGTCCACCCTCATCAAGGTGGTCGCCGGGGCGCACCAGCCCGACAGCGGCGAGATCCGCTGGCGCGGCGAACCGGTCACCCTCAAATCGCCCATCGCCGCCATGCGCCTCGGCATCGCCACCATCTACCAGGAACTCGACCTGGTGGAGGGGCTGTCCGTCGCCGAGAACGTCTTCCTCGGCCATGAGATGGCCACCGGCGGCTTCGTCCGGTCCCGCGCGGCCCGCACCGCCACCGCCGCCCTCCTCGCCCGGCTCGGGCACCCCGAGATCGACCCGGGGCGGCTGGTGGGGGACCTCTCCGCGGCCGGGCAGCAGATCGTCTCGATGGCCCGCGCGCTCTCCCACGACGTCCGGCTGATCGTGATGGACGAGCCGTCCGCGGCCCTCGACCCCGACGAGGTGGACAACCTCTTCCGCATCGTCGGCGATCTCACCGCCGCCGGGGTCGCCGTCGTGTACATCTCGCACCGGCTGGAGGAGATCCGCCGGATCGGCGACCGCGTCACCGTGCTCAAGGACGGCCGCGCCGCGGCCCGTGGGCTGCCCGCGCGCACCACCCCGACCCGCGAGATCGTGGCCCTGATGACGGGCCGGGACGTGGAGTACGCGTTCCCGCGCCGCTCCACGGCACCGTCGGTCGCCTCCGCCACGCCCGTGCTGCGGCTGGAGAACCTGGGCCGGGCGGGGGAGTTCGAGCCGATCGACCTCGAGGTGGCGCCCGGCGAGATCGTCGGGCTCGCCGGGCTCGTCGGCTCCGGGCGGTCCGAGATCCTGGAGACCGTCTACGGCGCCCGCCGCCCCACCTCGGGCCGGGTCCTGGTGGACGGCCGCCCGCTGCGCCCCGGCAGTGTGACCGCCGCCGTGCGCGCCGGGCTCGGCCTCGCCCCCGAGGAGCGCAAGGCGCAGGCACTGCTGATGCTGGAGTCCGTCACCCGCAATGTCTCGGTCTCCTCGCTGACCCGCTTCTCCCGCGCCGGATGGGTGGACCGCGGCGCGGAGCGGGCGGCGGCCCGCCGGTGCGTCCGCGATCTGTCGCTGCACCCCGACGACCCGGAGCGGCCGGTGCGCACCCTGTCCGGCGGCAATCAGCAGAAGGCCGTACTGGCCCGCTGGCTGCTGCGCGGCTGCCGGGTGCTGCTGCTGGACGAGCCGACGCGCGGGGTGGACATCGGCGCCCGCGCCGAGCTGTACGCCGTGATCCGCCGACTCGCCGACGACGGCATGGCCGTCCTCCTCGTCTCCAGCGAACTGCCCGAAGTCCTGGGCCTCGCCGACCGGGTGCTGGTGCTCCGCGAGGGCCGCGTCGTCCATACGGCGCCCGCGCGGGAGCTGGACGAGCACCGCGTCCTCGATCTCGTCATGGAAGGGAGCCCGTCGTGAATTCACCCGGGAGCAGGCCGGCGTCCCGGCCCCCGGCCGACCCCGCCCCGGTACCGGGCGCGGGCGCCACGCTGACGGCCGGTCCGGTCGGCAAGCCGCCGGCCGGCCGCACCGACACCGATCCGCTGAGCAGGCTGCGGCGCCTGGCCGACCTGCGCAACCTCTCCCTCGTCGGGGTGCTGGCGGTGCTGATCGCCGTCGGCGGCTTCACCAAGCCCGACGAGTTCCTTAAGCCCGACAACCTCCAGCTCGTGCTCACCCAGGCGTCCGTCATCGGCGTCGTCACCGTCGGCGTGACCTTCGTCATCACCAGCGGCGGCATCGATCTGTCGGTCGGCGCCATCGTCGCGCTGGCCTCGGTGTGGGCCACCACGGTCGCCACCCAGGACTACGGACTCGGCGGCATCCTGCTGTGCGCGGTCCTGGTGGGGCTCGGCTGCGGACTGGTCAACGGGGTGCTCATCGCGTACGGCGGGATGGTCCCGTTCATCGCCACCCTCGCGATGCTCGCCTCCGCCCGCGGTCTCGCCCTGCAGATCAGCGACGGCAAGACCCAGGTCGTCACCGTCAACCAGGTCCTGGACCTCGGGCTTCCGGACGCCTACGTCCTCGGCATACCGCCGCTGGTGATCATCTTCGCCGCCGTGACCGCGGTGGGCTGGCTGGTGCTCAACCGCACCACCTTCGGCCGGCGCACGGTGGCCATCGGCGGCAACGCGGAGGCGGCCCGGCTCGCGGGCATCGACGTCCGGCGGCAGCGGCTGCTGCTGTATCTGCTCTCCGGGCTGTGCTGCGGCGTCGCCGCCTTCATGCTGGTCGTCCTCACCGGCTCGGGCCAGAACACCAACGGCAACCTCTACGAACTCGACGCCATCGCCGCCGCGATCATCGGCGGCACGCTGCTCAGCGGCGGCCGCGGCACCATCACCGGCTCCGTCCTCGGCGTCCTCGTCTTCACCACCATCACCAATCTGTTCGCCCTGAACAACCTTCAGAGCGATGTCCAGCAGATCGCCAAGGGCGCGATCATCGTCGCCGCCGTCCTGGTACAGAAGGGTCGTTCGACGCCATGAGGTATGCCAAGAGCCCCACCACCAGTCGCAGAAACCTTCTCCTGGGCACCGCCGCGGCGGGCGCGCTGTTCGCCGCCGGGTGCACCAGCAACGAGAACAACGACGACGGCGACAACGCCAAGCAGGCCGCGAACACGGCCGATGACAAGCCCGGTAAGGCGGTCACCATCGGCTTCGCCGGGCCCCAGGCCGACCACGGCTGGCTCAACGCCATCAACGAGCAGGCCAAGCGGCGCGCCAAGGAGTACAAGGACGTCCACCTGGAGGCCACCGAGGGCTCCAACGACACCGCCCAGCAGATCGGCCAGATCGAGACCCTCATCAACAAGAAGGTCGACGTCCTGGTCATCCTGCCCGCCGACGGCAAGGCGCTCACCCAGGTCGGGCTGAAGGCGATGCGGGCGGGCATCCCGGTGGTCAACCTCGACCGGATCTTCGCCTCCCCGCAGGCGTACCGCTGCTGGATCGGCGGCGACAACTACGGCATGGGCCTCAACGCCGGGCGCTACATCGGCGAGCAGCTCAAGGGCAAGAAGAACGCCAAGGTCATCGAGTTGGCGGGGATCGACAACCTGGAGCTGACCCGGCAGCGCACCGAGGGCTTCAACGACGCCCTGAAGAACTACCCCAACATCAAGAAGGTCGGCCGCCAGGCCGCCGAGTTCACGGTCGAGTCGGGCCAGGCGAAGATGGCCCAGCTGCTCCAGGCCCACTCCGACTTCGACGCCCTGTGGAACCACGACGACGACCAGGGCGTGGGCGCCGAGCGCGCCATCAAGCAGGCCGGGCGCGATGACTTCCTCATGGTCGGCGGCGCGGGCGCCAAGCACGCCATGGACGCCATCAAGGCCGACAACAGCGTGCTGAAGGCCACCGTGCTCTACCCGCCCACCATGGCCGCCTCCGCCATCGACCTCGCCCGCGCGCTCGGCCAGGGCAAGGGCGTCGGCGGTCTCGCGGAGCTGGAGATCCCGGCCTCCCTCACCCTCTACTCCGCCGTCGTCACCAAGGACAACGTGGACGAATACCTCCCCACGGGATTCAGCTGAGCCCGATTGAGGGCCAGACCCCCCACCTCGCGTCGGTTTGCGATCGTCAGAAGGAGTCCCATGGAAATTCCTGAAGGGAAGACACTCGGCGTCGGCATGGTCGGCTACGCCTTCATGGGCGCCGCCCACTCCCAGGGCTGGCGTACCGTCGGCCGTGTCTTCGACCTCCCCGCCCGCCCCGCGATGTCCGCCGTCTGCGGGCGCGACGCGGACGCCGTACGGGCCGCCGCGGACCGGCACGGCTGGGCCGCCGCCGAAACCGACTGGCGGGCGCTGATCGCCCGGGACGATGTGCAGGTCGTCGACGTCTGCACCCCCGGCGACAGCCATGCCGAGATCGCCATCGCGGCCCTGGAGGCGGGCAAGCACGTGCTGTGCGAGAAGCCGCTCGCCAACTCCGTGGCCGAGGCGGAGACCATGGTGGAGGCGGCGCGGCGGGCGCGGGAGCGCGGCCAGGTGGCGATGGTGGGCTTCAACTACCGCCGCGCGCCCGCGATCGCGTACGCCCGCCGGATGGTGGCGGACGGGCGGATCGGCGTGCTGCGGCACGTCCGGGTCACCTATCTCCAGGACTGGATCGTCGACCCGGAGTACCCCCTGGTGTGGCGGCTGCGGCGGGAGTACGCGGGTTCCGGCGCCCTCGGCGACCTGGGCTCGCACATCGTCGACCTGGCGCAGCATCTGGCCGGGGAGCGGCTGGTCGGCGTCTCGGCGCTCACCGAGACGTTCATCCGGGAGCGGCCGCTGCCCGCCGGGGCGGTGGCGGGGCTCGGCGGCTCCGGGGCGGGCGGGGCGGCGCGCGGACCGGTGACGGTCGATGACGCGGCGCTGTTCACCGGGCGGTTCGGCTCCGGTGCGGTGGCCTCCTTCGAGGCCAGCCGGTTCGCCGCGGGCCGTAAGAACTCGCTCAGGATCGAGCTCAACGGCGATCGCGGTTCGCTCGTCTTCGATCTGGAACGCCTCAACGAGCTGTCCTTCCACGACCACACCGAGCCCGCCATCGACTCCGGCTTCCGCCGGATCCTGGTGACCGAGCCCGAGCACCCCTACCTCGAGGGGTGGTGGCCGCCGGGCCACGCCCTCGGCTACGAGCACACCTTCGTCCACCAGGCGCGGGACATGGTGCTCGCGATCGCCGACGGAACCGGCCCCGAGCCGTCCTTCGAGGACGGGCTGCAGGTGCAGCGGGTGCTGGCCGCCGTGGAGGAGAGCGCGGAGAAGAACTGCGTCTACACCCCCGTACCCGTCTGAGGAGGAGGCCGGAATGCCCAGACCCTTCACGCTCTTCACCGGCCAGTGGGCCGACCTTCCCCTGGAGGAGGTGTGCCGGCTGGCCCGTGACTTCGGTTACGACGGCCTGGAACTCGCCTGCTGGGGCGACCACTTCGAGGTGGACCGGGCGCTCGGCGAGTCCGGCTATCTGGACGGGCGGCGCGAGCTGCTGGAGAAGTACGGCCTCACGTGCTGGGCCATCTCCAACCACCTGGTCGGCCAGGCCGTGTGCGACTCACCCATCGACGAGCGCCACAAGGCCATCCTGCCCGCCCGGATCTGGGGCGACGGCGACGCGGAGGGGGTCCGGCGGCGGGCCGCCGCCGAGATGGCCGACACCGCACGCGCCGCGGCCGCCTTCGGGGTCCGCACCGTCATCGGCTTCACCGGCTCCTCCATCTGGCATCTGGTGGCGATGTTCCCGCCGGTGGTGCCGGGGATGATCGAGCGGGGCTACGAGGACTTCGCCGAGCGCTGGAACCCGATCCTCGACGTCTTCGACGCCGAGGGCGTGCGCTTCGCCCACGAGGTGCACCCCAGCGAGATCGCCTACGACTACTGGACCACCCACCAGGCCCTGGAGGCCGTGGACCACCGCCCCGCCTTCGGGCTCAACTTCGACCCCAGCCACTTCGTCTGGCAGGACCTGGACCCGGTCGGCTTCCTGTGGGACTTCCGGGACCGGATCTACCACGTGGACTGCAAGGAGGCCCGGAAGCGGCTGGACGGCCGCAACGGCCGCCTCGGCTCCCATCTGCCCTGGGGCGATCCCCGCCGCGGCTGGGACTTCGTCTCCGCGGGCCATGGCGATGTGCCGTGGGAGGACGTGTTCCGGATGCTGCGCTCGATCGGGTACGACGGTCCGGTGTCGGTCGAGTGGGAGGACGCCGGGATGGACCGGCTCACCGGCGCCCCGGAGGCGCTGGCCCGGCTGAAGCACTTCGACTTCGACCCGCCGACGGCGTCGTTCGACGCGGCGTTCGGCGGCGGGGACAAGTAGCCCGGCTCCGGCCCGGCCCGGCCCGGCTCCGGCCGGGATCGGGTTCGGCCGGGCTCCGGTCGGAGTCAAGGTCCGGCCCGGCCCGTCCGGGCATCGAGGACCCGCCCCAAGGGCCCCTGGGTGGGGGACCGCACACCGCGCCCCCACCCAGCTTTGTCCTGGCCGTGGATGAAGCAGCACCTGTTTTGTGTCAAAGGGGTTTCCGGACCGGACAAACCCCGCTACGGTCCTTGAGATGTACCGGTCACATAGGGGCCCCTCGTCCCGGACCGGTCATCCCGGCGCGACGGCGCGCGCCTGTGCCAGTCACGGCGGCCTCACGGCCCGCCCGTACCCCCCTCTTTCCACGGAGGATCAGCGTGCACAGGAAAAGGCTTCGACTGCGCGGACCCCTCGCGCTCGTCACGAGCGCACTGCTCGTCGGCGCGGGGCTCGCCTTCACCGCTCCGCCGGCGGGCGCGGATCAACCCGCCGCGGACGCCGAGCAGTTCCAGCAGGTCACCCTCGCCAAGGGCGTCGAGGAGACCGGTGAGCCCATGACGCTCGCCGTGCTCCCCGACCGCTCCGTGCTGCACACCTCGCGCGACGGCACCCTGTGGCTGACCGATGCCACGGGCGAGACCAAGGTGTCCGGCAAGCTGCCGGTCTACTCGCACGACGAAGAAGGGCTCCAGGGCGTCGGCGTCGACCCCGGCTTCGCCGACAACCGTGCCATCTACCTCTACTACGCGCCCCCGCTCGACACCCCCGCCGGTGACGCCCCCAACGAGGGCACGGCCGCCGACTTCGCCAAGTTCGACGGCGTCAATCGCCTCTCCCGCTTCACCCTCAACGCCGACGGCACGCTGAACACCGGCAGCGAGAAGAAGGTGCTCGACGTCCCCGCGTCCCGCGGCATCTGCTGCCACGTGGGCGGCGACATCGACTTCGACGCCGACGGCAACCTGTACCTCTCCACCGGCGACGACACCAACCCGTTCGCCTCCGACGGCTTCACCCCCATCGACGAGCGGGAGAACCGCAACCCCGCCTATGACGCCCGGCGCTCCGCGGGCAACAGCAACGACCTGCGCGGCAAGATCCTCCGGATCAAGGTGGCCGACGACGGCTCGTACACCGTCCCGGACGGCAACCTCTTCGCGCCCGGCACCGAGAAGACCCGGCCCGAGATCTACGCGATGGGCTTCCGCAACCCCTTCCGGATCAGCGTCGACAAGCCGACCGGCACGGTCTACGTCGGTGACTACGGACCGGACGCCGGAGCCGCCAACCCCGAGCGCGGCCCCGGTGGCGCGGTCGAGTTCGCCCGGGTGACCAAGCCCGGCAACTACGGCTGGCCGTACTGCATCGCCGACAACAAGCCGTACCGCGACTACGACTTCGCCACCGGCACCTCCGGCCCGGCCTTCGACTGCGCCGCGCCCAAGAACACCTCGCGGTACAACACCGGGCTCACCGATCTGCCGCCCGCCCAGCCCGCCTGGATCCCGTACGACAACGACTCCGTGCCCGAGTTCGGCTCCGGCTCCGAGTCGCCGATGGCCGGGCCGGTCTACCGCTACGACGCCTCGCTCGACTCCCCGGTGAAGTTCCCGGAAGTCTACGACGGGAACTTCTTCGCGGGGGAGTTCGGCCGCCAGTGGATCAAGCGGATCGAGCAGGGCGCCGACGGGGCCGTGCAGAAGATCAACGACTTCCCGTGGTCCGGCACCCAGGTCATGGACTCGGCCTTCGGCCCGGACGGCGCGCTGTACGTCCTCGACTACGGTCTCGGCTACTTCAACGGCGACGAGCACTCCGCGCTCTACCGGATCGAGAACGCCACCGACGGCCACTCGCCCATCGCCGAGGCGAGCGCCGACCGCACCTCCGGCAAGGCGCCCATGAAGGTCGCCTTCTCCTCGGCGGGCACCTCGGACGCCGACGGCGACACCCTCAGCTACCACTGGGACTTCGGTGACGGCACGACCTCCGCCGCCACCAACCCCACCCACACCTACAAGAAGAACGGCACCTTCACCGCGACCCTCACCGTCAAGGACCCCACCGGCCGCACCGCCAGCGCCAATGTGCACCTGACGGTCGGCAACACCGCGCCCAAGGTGTCGCTGCAACTGCCAGCCGACGGCCAGCTGTTCAGCTTCGGCGACGAGGTGCCGTTCAAGGTCAGGGTGACCGACCCGGAGGACGGGACCGTCGACTGCGCCAAGGTCAAGGTCACCTACATCCTCGGTCATGACAGCCATGGCCACCCCGTCACCTCCGCGAACGGCTGCTCCGGCACCATCAAGACCAACGCGGACGGCGAGCACGACCCCAACGCCAACATCTTCGGGGTCTTCGACGCCGAGTACACCGACGGCGGTGGGGGCGGCCAGCCGCCGCTGACCACCCACGACCAGTCCATCGTCCAGCCCAAGCACCGGCAGGCCGAGCACTACGACGACAGCCAGGGCGTCTCGGTGATCAACCACACCCCGGCCAACGGCGGCAAGACGGTCGGCAACATCGAGAACGGGGACTGGATCTCCTTCACCCCGTATGTGCTGGGCAACGCCAAGAACTTCACCGCACGGGTCTCCTCGGCGGGCGCCGGCGGCACGCTGGAGATCCGCAGCGGCTCCCCGACCGGACGGCTGCTCGGCACCGTCACCGTGCCGGTGACCGGTGACTGGGAGACCTTCCAGGACGTCAAGACGACGCTGACGAAGCCGCCGACCGGTACCACCACGCTGTCCCTCGTCTTCAAGGGCGGTGCGGGAGCGCTCTTCGACGTGGACGACTTCACGATCGGCACCGGCTGACGACCGGGGCCGGGGCGGCGGCCGTGCGCGGCCGCCGCCCCGGCCCGGGAGGAAGGAGCACGACGGTTATGCACCCGCACACCTCTGCGCACTCCAGACCCGACTCCGGCTCGGGCGCCCCTTCCGGGCGCGGGCCCGAACCCGCGTCCCGGCGCCGCTCCGGATCGCGTGGGGCGCGGCTCGCCGCCGTCGGGGCCACGCTGCTGCTCGCCCTGACGGCCCTGCCCGCCGCCGCGTCCGGGGCCGCCCCCTCCGGCGCCGCCGACGACCGGGTGCTGGTCTTCTCCAAGACGGCCGGCTTCCGCCATGACTCGATCCCCGACGGCATCGCCGCCATCAAGGAACTCGGCGCGCAGGGCGGCTTCGCCGTGGACGCCACCGAGGACGGCGCCGCCTTCACCCCCGACAACCTCGCCCGCTACGACGCCGTCGTCTTCCTCTCCACGACCGGCGACGTCCTCGACACCGCCCAGCAGTCCGCGTTCGAGGGCTATGTGCGGGCGGGCGGCGGCTACGTCGGCGTCCACGCGGCCGCCGACACCGAGTACGACTGGCCCTTCTACGAGGGCCTGGTCGGGGCGTACTTCCAGTCCCACCCCGCGATCCAGAAGGCCACCGTGGACGTCGAGGACCGGGCCAACCCCGCGACCGCGCATCTGGCGCCGACGTGGGAGCGGACGGATGAGTGGTACAACTACCGCACCAACCCGAGGGAGCGGGTGCGGGTCCTCGCCACGCTCAACGAATCCTCGTACCAGGGCGGCGCGATGGGCGAGGACCACCCCATCTCCTGGTGCCAGCAGTACCGGGGCGGCCGCGCCTTCTACACCGGCTTCGGCCACACCAAGGAGTCCTACGCCGACCCCGCCTTCCGGCAGCACCTGCTCGGCGGCATCCGCTACGCCACCGGCGCCGCCCACGCCGACTGCCGCCCCGAGCAGGGCTACCGCCCGCTCTTCGACGGCACCTCGACGGACGGCTGGAAGCAGGCGGGCCCCGGGAGCTTCACCCTCGACACCGCGTCCGGGACCCTCACCTCGACCGGCGGCATGGGGATGCTCTGGTACCAGGCGCGCGAGCTGGGCTCGTACTCGCTCAAGCTGGACTGGAAGATGGCGGGCGACGACAACTCCGGCGTCTTCGTCGGCTTCCCGGCCTCCGACGACCCCTGGTCGGCGGTCAACAACGGCTACGAGGTGCAGATCGACGCCACGGACACCCCCGACCACACCACCGGCTCGGTCTACGGCTTCCAGTCCGCGGACCTCGCCAAGCGGGACGCGGCCCTGAACCCGCCGGGGGAGTGGAACACGTACGAGATCCGGGTGCAGGGCGAGCGGCTGCGGATCTGGCTCAACGGCGTGAAGATCAACGACTTCACCAACCGGGACCCGGCGCGCAGCCTGCTCCAGGGCTACGTCGGCATCCAGAACCACGGGGAGGGGGACGAGGTCTCCTTCCGCGACATCCGCGTCAAGGACCTGCCGGCGAAGGGCGGCGGCCACCACCAGCACCACCACGACGGCTAGGCGCCCCCGGTCCGCCGTCCCGACGGCCCGAGGGGAGCCGTGGGGACGGCGTGGCGGCGGGCAGGAGTACGCCGCCTCCTCCCGCCGCCACCCCCACCACCTGTCCAGCGCCGGAACATGGACGGCCCCGGGCCACCCGCCCGGCGGCTCCGGCCGCTCCGCCCCGGCCCCGACTCCCGGGCGCGGGGCGGCCTCGGCCGCGCCCGCCCGACCACGACACGCCTGCGCCACGACCGAACCGGCGCCGCACACCCATCCCCACCCCCCACCCCCGCCGCGGACGCGGATCCGCGGCACCCCGAACCACCTGTGCGACCCACGCCCAACCCCCGGGAGGCAGCCAGTGACCACCCGTCCCGACGACATCACCCCACTCCGCGACGCACCCCGTACGGGGGTCTGGCTCATCGGCGCTCGCGGTTCCGTCGCCACTACCGCCGTGGCGGGCTGTGCCGCCGTCGCCGGGGGGTTGCAGCCGGCGACCGGAATGGTCACCGAGACCGCGGCGTTCGCGGACAGCGGCCTGCCCGCGCTCGCCGACCTCGTCTTCGGCGGCCATGACACCGCCACGACGCCGCTGCCCAAGCGGGCCGAGGCGCTGGCCGCCGACGGGGTGCTGCCGCATGGGCTGCCCGCCGCCGTACGCGGCGAACTCGCCGCCGCCGACGCGGCCGTCCGCCCGGGCGGGCCGCAGCCCGGCGACGGCCGTGGCGAGGAGGAGCTGATCGCCGCCTTCTCGGCCGACCTCGACGAGTTCGTCCGTACGCACCAACTCGCCCGCGCCGTCGTCGTCAACGTCGCCTCCACCGAAGCGGCCCCGGAGGACGCCGGGACGCTGCCGCCCAGCTCCCTCTACGCGGTCGCCGCGCTGCGCGCCGGGTGTCCGTACGTCAACTTCACGCCCTCCACCGGGCTCCACCACCCCCGCGTGCGCGAGCGGGCCGAGCGCTCCGGGCTGCCGTACGCGGGGCGCGACGGCAAGACCGGGCAGACGCTGCTGCGGTCCGTCCTCGCGCCGATGTTCGCCCAGCGGGCGCTGGCCGTACGGAGCTGGTCGGGGACGAACCTCCTCGGCGGCGGCGACGGCGCCGCCCTCGCCGACCCGGGCGCCGCGGCGGCCAAGAACGCGGGCAAGGCGCGGGTCCTCTCCGACACCCTCGGCGAACTCCCGGACGGCGAGCTGCACATCGACAACGTGCCCGCGCTCGGCGATTGGAAGACCGCCTGGGACCACGTCTCCTTCGAGGGCTTCCTCGGCTCCCGGATGGTCCTGCAGACCATCTGGCAGGGCTGCGACTCGGCCCTCGCCGCACCGCTCGTCCTCGATCTGGCCCGGCTGACCGCCCGCGCCCATGAGGTGGGCCTCACCGGGCCGCTCCCCGAACTCGGCTTCTACTTCAAGGACCCGGACGGCGGCCCGGCCGCCCTCGCCGACCAGTACGCGGCGCTCATCGGCTTCGCCGGGCGGCTGCGGGGCCGGTCGTGATGGGCGGGCCGGGGAGACGGGGGCCCTTCGGGAAGGGCGCGGACTGGGCCGAACTGCTCAGGGTCTCGGCCCTGTTCACCGTGGTCGGTGACGGCCTGGCGGGCGCGGCCGCGGCCGGGCGCGGCCCCAACCGGGGCACGGCCCTCGCGGTCTGCGCGTCGCTGTGCCTGTACGAGGCGGGCATGGCGCTCAACGACTGGGCGGACCGCGACATCGACGCCGTGGAGCGCCCCGGGCGCCCGCTGCCGTCGGGCCGTATCGCCCCGGCCGCGGCGCTGACCGCCGCGACCGGGCTGACCGCCGCCGGGCTGCTCTGCGCTGCCGCCGCGGGTCCCCCGGCCCTCGCCACGGCGACGGCCCTGGCGGGCACGGTGTGGGCGTACGACCTGGGGCTGAAGAATACGCCCGCGGGCCCGCCCACCATGGCCGCCGCCCGTGCGCTGGACCTCCTCCTCGGCGCCACGGCCTCCGCCGGGCACATCCGCCCGGCCCTCCGCCCGGCCGCCCTCCTCGGTGCCCACACCCTCGCGGTGACCACGGTCTCCCGGCGGGAGGCGACCGGCGGCTCCTCGACGGCCCCTCTCGGCGCTCTGGCGGTGGCCACCGCCATCGCCTGGTCCGCGACCCGGCGCCCAGGCCCCGCTTCGGGGCGCGGCCCTGAAGCGGGCCACGGCGCGCCGGTCAGCCGCTTCGCGGGGGTCGCCCTCGCGGGCGGGTACGTGGCCACGGTCGCCCGGCCGTTGGCGCATGCCGCGCTCAACCCGTCCCCGTACCTCCTCCAGCGTGCCGTCGGCAGCGGCATCCGCGCGATGATCCCGCTTCAGGCCGTGCTCGCCTCCCGCGCCGGGGCGCACCGTGCGGCCGCCGGGTTGCTCGCGCTGATGCCCCTCGCCCGCCGGCTGTCGAGAAAGGTCAGCGCGACATGAGCCGCACCGGCGACCCCGGCCGCCCCACCCCGGAACCCCTCCGCTTCGCCTACGGCACCAACGGTCTGACCGACCTCCGCCTGAGCGACGCCCTCGCACTCCTCGCCGACCTCGGCTACGACGGCGTCTCGCTGACCCTCGACCATATGCACCTCGACCCGCTCGCCCCGGACCTCGCGGCCCGCACCCGCCGCGTCGCCCGCGACCTCGAGCGGCTCGGCCTCGGCGTCGCGATCGAGACCGGTGCCCGGTATGTGCTCGACGCCCGGCGCAAGCACCACCCCAGCCTGCTCGACCCGGACCCCGGAGCCCGTGGCGCCCGGGTCGATCTGCTGCTGCGGGCCGTGCGGGTGGCGGCCGACCTCGGGGCGCCGGCCGTGCACTGCTTCAGCGGGGTGCTGCCGCCCGGTGAGTCCGGGGAGACGGCGTGGCGGCGGCTGGCCGACGCCCTCGGGCCGGTGGTCGTGGCCGCCGGGGCGGTGGGCGTTTCCCTCGCGATCGAGCCGGAGCCGGGGCACCTCCTCGCCGACCTCGCCGGTTTCCACCGGCTGCGCGCGGCGCTCGGCGATCCGGCCGCCCTCGGCCTCACCCTCGACATCGGCCACTGCCAGTGCCTGGAACCCGACCCGCCCGCCGCGTGTGTCCGCGCGGCGGCGCCCTGGCTGCGCCATGTGCAGATCGAGGACATGCGGCGCGGGGTGCACGAGCATCTGCCTCTCGGCGAGGGCGAGATCGACGTCCCGCCGGTGCTGGAGGCGCTGCGCGCGGCGGGGTACCGGGGGCTCGTCGGCGTCGAACTGCCCCGCCACTCCCACGCCGGTCCCGAACTGGCCCGCACCTCCCTGCGGTTCCTCAAGGACGCCGAACGGGCCGCGAGCGAGGAAGGCGTCCGATGCTGACCGTGACCGAGCTCCGCGCCGCCGTGGAACAGCGCCTGGACGAGACAGGACGCGCCTGGCTGGACGGCGCCCTGACGGACGCGGCGACATCCGAGCCGCGCCCGGACGCTCCCGGCCCCGCCCGCTGGGAGTTGGACTTCGCCTCCGCGGGGCGCCACGCCCGCACCACTGCCACCGGCCGGCCCGTCACCGCCGACCGTCCTGGCCCTGATGGCCTTGGCCCCGTCGACCTCCCCGACGCCGCCCGCGTCCTCATCCTCCACGCCGCGCGCGCGGACGCGCCGACCGTCGCGAGGCTGTACGCGCACGGCACGGGCGCCGAGCGCCGGGCCGTGCTGCGGGCGCTTCCGCATCTCGGGCTGTTCGCCGGGGCCGACGCCGTGCCGCTCGTCGAGGACGCCCTGCGGACCAACGACACCCGGCTCGTGGCCGCCGCCGTCGGGCCGTACGCCGCTCGGCACCTCTCGCCGCACAGCTGGCGGCAGGCCGTGCTCAAGTGCCTGTTCACGGGCGTGCCCCTCAGCGCCGTCGCCGACTGGGAGCGGCGGGCGCGCGGGGACGGCGAGCTGGGCCGCATGCTCGGCGACTACGCCCGTGAGCGCACCGCCGCCGGGCGCCCCGTGCCCGGCGATCTCGACCGCGTCCTGGCCATGACCCGCGCCCTGCCCGGCGCGCCCCGCGCCCTGACCCGCGAGGAGTCCTGATGCGCATCTTCGATCCCCACATCCATATGACCTCCCGCACCACCGACGACTACGAGGCCATGTACGCCGCGGGGGTGCGCGCCCTCGTCGAGCCGTCCTTCTGGCTCGGGCAGCCCCGCACCTCGCCCGCCAGCTTCTACGACTACTTCGACTCCCTCCTCGGCTGGGAGCCCTTCCGGGCCGCCCAGCACGGGATCGCCCACCACTGCACCCTCGCGCTCAACCCCAAGGAGGCCAACGACCCGCGCTGCACCCCCGTCCTGGAGGAGCTGCCGCGCTATCTGGTCAAGGACGGCGTCGTGGCCGTCGGCGAGATCGGCTACGACTCGATGACCCCCGCCGAGGACGCCGCCCTCGCCGCCCAGCTGCAGCTCGCCGCCGACCACGGGCTGCCCGCCCTCGTCCACACCCCGCACCGCGACAAGCTGGCCGGACTGCGCCGCACCCTCGACGTCGTCGCGGAGTCCGCGCTGCCCCCGGACCGCGTTCTGGTCGACCACCTCAACGAGACCACCGTCAAGGAGGCCAAGGACAGCGGCTGCTGGCTGGGCTTCTCGGTCTACCCCGACACCAAGATGGACGAGGAGCGGATGGTCGCGATCCTGCGCGCGTACGGGCCCGAGAAGGTCCTGGTCAACTCCGCCGCCGACTGGGGGAGGAGCGACCCGCTCAAGACCCGCAAGGTGGGTGACCTGATGCGGGCCGAGGGCTTCACCGAGGACGAGGTCGACCTGGTGCTGTGGCGCAACCCGGTCGCGTTCTACGGGCTCAGCGGCCGCCTGGAGCTGGACCTCGACGCCGACGACACCGCGGCCACCGCCACCCATGAGGGCAACTCCATCCTGCGCGGCGGCGCCCCGGCCGCCGCGCCGGCGGAACGGTGAGGAGGAGGACCCCATGCGCTTCCGCCACCCCGACGGCTCCACCGTCCACCTCGCCTACTGCACCAACGTCCACCCCGCCGAAAACCTCGACGGCGTCGTGGAGCAGCTCCGGCTGCACTGCGAACCGGTCCGCCGCCGCCTGGGCCGCGACCGGCTCGGCATCGGCCTGTGGCTGGCCCGCGACGCCGCCCGCACCCTGAGCGCCGACCCCGCCGAACTGCGCAGGCTGCGCACCGCGCTGGACACCCGCGGCCTGGAGGTGGTCACCCTCAACGGCTTCCCGTACGAGGGGTTCGGCGCCCAGGAGGTCAAGTACCGCGTCTACAAGCCCGACTGGACCGACCCGGAGCGGCTGGAGCACACCACCCACCTCGCCCGGCTGCTGGCAGCGCTGCTCCCGGACGACATCACCGACGGCTCCGTCTCCACGCTGCCGCTCGCCTGGCGGGCCCCCTTCGACGCCGACGACGCCCGCACCGCCCGCCGCCACCTCACCACCCTCGCCCAGCGGCTCGACGCCATCCAGGAGCTCACCGGCCGGTCCGTCCGCATCGGCCTGGAGCCCGAGCCCGGCTGCACCGTCGAGACCACCGCGCAGGCCATCGACGCGCTCACCGCGCCCGGCGGCCCGCCCCCGGACCGCATCGGCGTCTGCCTGGACACCTGCCATCTGGCGACGCAGTTCGAGGATCCGCACACGGCCATAGGCGCGCTCACCGCCGCCGGGGTCCCGGTCGTCAAGGCGCAGCTGTCCGCGGCGCTGCACGCCGAGGACCCGGGGCAGCCCGCCGTATGGAAGGCCCTCGCTGCCTTCGCCGAGCCCCGCTTCCTGCACCAGACCCGCACCCGGGCCCCCGAGGGCGGCGTCACCGGCACCGACGACCTCGACCAGGCGCTCGCCGGCGGGCTGGCGGACACCGCGCCCTGGCGGTCCCACTTCCACGTCCCGCTGCACGCCCCGCCCGAGCCCCCGCTCACCTCCACCCTCCCGGTGCTCGCCGACGCCCTGGCCCGTCTCGTCGGCGGGCCCGCCCCGCTGACCCGCCACCTCGAAGTGGAGACCTACACCTGGCAGGCGCTCCCGCCCGAGCTGCGCCCCCGCACCCGCGACCGGCTCGCCGACGGCATCGCCGCCGAACTCGCCCTCGCCCGCGACCTTTTGACCGACCTCGGCCTCAAGGAGCTGCCATGAGCGACCTGAGCCACGGGAGCGACGGGACCGCCCCGAGCCACCGGAGCGACGGGACCGGCCCCACCCCCCTCCTCGTCCTCGACGTCGTCGGGCTCACCCCCCGGCTGCTGGACCACATGCCCCGCCTCAGGGCCCTCGCCCGCTCCGGCTCCCGCGCCGCGCTGGGCACCGTGCTGCCCGCCGTCACCTGCGCCGCCCAGTCGACGTTCCTCACCGGCACCACCCCCGCCGAGCACGGCATCGTCGGCAACGGCTGGTACTTCCGCGAGATGGGCGAGGTGCTGCTGTGGCGGCAGCACAACGGCCTGGTAGGCGGCGACAAGTTGTGGGACGCCGCCCGCCGCGCCCACCCGGGCTACACCGTGGCCAACATCTGCTGGTGGTACGCGATGGGCTCGGACACCGACATCACCGTCACCCCGCGCCCCGTCTACTACGCCGACGGCCGCAAGGAGCCGGACTGCTACACCCGGCCCCCCGCGCTGCACGACGAACTCACCGCGAAGCTCGGCACCTTCCCCCTCTTCCACTTCTGGGGGCCGGGCGCCGATCTGGTCTCCTCGCAGTGGATCATCGACGCCACCCGCCACATCCTGCGCACCAGCCCCACCGATCTGGTGCTGACCTACCTTCCGCACCTGGACTACGACCTCCAGCGGTACGGCCCCGACGACCCCCGCGCCCACTCCGCCGCCACCGAGCTCGACACCGCCCTCGGCCCGCTGCTCGACGACGCCGCCGCCCGCGGCCGCACCGTCGTGGCGCTGTCCGAGTACGGCATCACCCGGGTCTCCCGGCCGGTGGACATCAACCGGGCGCTGCGCCGCGCCGGGCTGCTGGAGGTGCACACCCAGGACGGCATGGAGTATCTGGACCCCGGCGCCTCCCGCGCCTTCGCGGTCGCCGACCACCAGCTCGCCCATGTGTATGTGCGCCGCGCGGAGGACCTGGACGCCACCCGCGCCGCCCTGGCCGGGCTGCCCGGGATCGCCGAACTCCTCGACGACGAGGGCAAGAAGGCCCACGGCCTGGACCATCCGCGCTCCGGCGAGCTGGTCGCGGTGGCCGCGCCCGACGCCTGGTTCACGTACTACTACTGGCTCGACGACGCCCGCGCCCCCGACTTCGCCCAGCTGGTGGAGATCCACCGCAAGCCCGGCTACGACCCGGCCGAGCTGTTCATGGACCCCAAGGACCCCTATGTGCGGGTGCGGGCCGCCACCGCGCTGGCCCGCAAGAAGACGGGGATGCGCTACCGCATGGCCGTCGTCCCGCTCGATCCGTCCCCGGTGCGCGGCAGCCACGGCCGCCTCCCGGACCGCGAGGAGGACGGCCCCGTCCTCCTCTGCTCCCAGCCCGGCGCGGTGAGCGGACAGGTGGCCGCCACCGACGTCAAGAACCTGCTCCTCCGCCTCGCCGGACTGACGAACGCAACCGAAGGAGACACCCCGTGAAGAGGGCCCAGAACAACCCCGAACTCGCCGAGACCCTCCGCCGCCGCAGATTCCTCGGCGTCGCCGCGGGCGCCACGGCCGCCGGTCTGCTCGGCACCGGCACCGCCGCGGCCGCCCAGACGGGCAGCGCCACCGCCGCGTCGGCCCAGAACGGCCGGGGCGGCCCGCTGGTGCCCCGCGGCCACCTCGGCATCCAGCTCTACACCCTCCGCGACCAGGTGCGGTCCATCGGCTTCGCCGGCGTCTTCGAGGAACTGGCCCGGTACGGCTACGACCAGGTGGAGTTCGCCGGCTACACCCAGGGCACCGGCGACATCACCCTCAAGCAGCTGAAGCGGCTGATGCGGGACAACGGGCTGCGCGGTATCGGCAGCCACGTCGGCTACTACTCCGACGACCCGAAGGCGTACACCTTCGCCACCAACCTCACCCAGGTGCTCGACGACGCCGAGGCGCTCGGCCTGCCGCATGTGGGCACCGCATCCGGGCCCTGGCGCTACGGCTCCACGGTGGACGGCTGGAAGCGCTGCGCGGAGGAGTTCAACACCTACGGCGCGGCGGCCAAGGCGCGCGGGCTGAAGTTCTACCAGCACAACCACGCCGAGGAGTTCTCCTTCGCCACCGACCGGCCGGACGTCCGCCTCTACGACGTGCTGCTCGCCGAGACCGACCCCGAGCTGGTCCACCTGGAGATGGACATCTACTGGGCGTATGTGGCCCAGTACCGCTTCGGAAGGAAGGCCGACGGCTCCCCGGCGCCCTTCGAGCCGCTGGACTACGTCCTGCGGGCCCCGCACCGCTACCCGCTCTTCCACGTCAAGGACGGGGAGCACGACGAGACCGTCCCCGACGGCTACCGGATGGTGGACGTCGGGGACGGTGACATCGACTACCGCCGCTTCCTGAGCGCGGTCGGCAAGACCCATGGCGGGCGGCGTGACCACCACTGGATGGTGGAGCACGACCAGCCCGCCGATTCGCTCACCACCGCCCGCCGCTCCGCCCGCTATCTGCGGTCGTTGCGGTGCGGCGGACGGGGCTGAGCGAGGGCCCCGCGCGGCCGGGCTAGACGGCCTCGCGGCTGATCGGCTGCGGGTTCGGGGCGATGCCCCGGATCCGCGGCCGGCCGGGCTGCCGCAGCAGCAGGGCCACCGCGGCCGCCACCATGGAGATGCCTCCGGCGAGCGCGTACGCGCCGTCGTAGCCCCAGGAGTCGACCACCATCGAGCCGAGGCCGCCGCCGAACAGCCCGCTGATCAGCTTTCCGCTGTACACCAGGCCGTAGTTGGTGGCGTTGTAGTTCTCCCCGAAGTAGTCCGGGGTCAGCGCCGCGAACATCGGGTAGAAGGCGCCGCCGCCGAATCCCGAGAGGAAGGCGAAGAAGAGGAACAGCACCTCGTTGTGGATGTTGCCGGCCCAGATCACCCCGAACTGGGCGAGGCCCAGCACCACGATGACGAAGACCAGCGTCGTCTTCCGCCCCCACAGGTCCGAGAGCCAGCCGACCACACCGCGTCCGACACCGTTGACGACGGACATGATGCCCATGGACGAGGCCGCCACCAGCGGGCCGAAGCCCACCTCCTTGGCGTAGTCGACCTGGAAGGAGATGCCGAAGATGGACACCCCGGCGGTGAGCACCAGGGAGAGCCACATCAGGGGCAGCACCCCGGTCTTGATGGCCTCCTTGGGCGTGTACTGCCGCACCGCCGGCGGGTTCTTCGCCAGGCTCGCCGCGCTCTTGGCGTTGCCGGCGTGGTTCAGCGGGTCGATGTCGGCGGGCCACCAGTTCTTCGGCGGGTCCTTGAAGAACCAGGCGCAGACCGCCACGACGATCAGCACATAGACCCCGATGAGGTCCAGGACCTCGTCGAAGTTCCCGGTGTCGAACCAGTAGTTGAAGATGAAGATGAACGGCAGCGCGCCGTAGGCGAACCCTCCGTTGACGAACCCCGTCTTCGCCCCGCGCCGCTCCGGGAACCACTTGCCCACCATGTTGATGCAGGTGGCGTAGACGAACCCGGAGCCGAGCCCGCCGATGACACCGAAGCCGACGATCGCCATGAAAACGTTGTCCACGTGCGAGAGGGCCAGGAAGCCGATCAGACACAGTCCGGCTCCCAGGAACATCGCCTTGCGGGCGGTCAGGATCCCCTTCTCCCGCAGCCACCCCGCCGGGAAGGCGATGCCCGCCTGGAAGAACACCCAGACGCTCAGGATCCAGAAGGTGTTGCTCTGGGTCCAGCCGTGCGCCTCCGAGAGCGTGTCCTCCGCCGAGCCGTACGCGTACTCGGACACGCTGATGGCCATCATCGCGATCCACGGCAGATAGACCATCAGCTTCCGGCTGTGGCCCAGGATGTCGCGGTCGGTCTCGCCGATGCGATACGTACGTCCCTTGCTGTCCTGCACTTCGCGGAAGGGGAGGACCCCCTCCGGTCGTTCTGCTGTGCTCATGTCGTCCCCTTGGCTTCGAAGGAACCCGGCCAGCGCCCCCTGTCCAAACTCTTCGTGCTCCGGGAAACGTGGGTTGCCCTGCGGATCGGTGGAAGTCGGCCGCGGTTCGGTGGCGCCCCGAAGGGGCGCGGGCCGTGTCAATGTGCGGCTCCGCCANCGAAGGGGCGCGGGCCGTGTCAATGTGCGGCTCCGCCACGTGGGCGCGACCAGCCACGACGGCGCCGCAGACGATCGACGGCAGGTCGGGGCACTTCCAGCGAGACGCTTACGTGAGCAACCCCGCCGACCTGGCCCAGCGGTACTTGGCGCCCAGGACGGCCACCGGCTTCTCGGTGGTGTACGGATAGGCCACGACCCCGCGCTCGAAGAGGTACGCGCACGCCTCCTCGACCTCGGTGTCGCCCGCGAGCGAGGCCACCACCGGTTTGGCGATGCCCCGGGCGCGGAACTCCTCGACGACCCGCGCGGTCAGCTCGGCGAACACCATCGGCGGGGTGACGATGGTGTGCCAGTAGCCCAGGACCAGGGCGTGGATCCGCGGATCCTCCAGGCCCAGCCGGATGGTCGCCTCGTAGGTGGACGGCGGTTCGCCGCCGGTGATGTCCACCGGGTTCCCGGCCGCGCCGAACGGCGGGATGAAGCGGCGGAAGGCGGAGTCCAGGTCCTCCGGGATCTCCATCAGCGACAGCCCGTTGTCGACGATCGCGTCCGACAGCAGCACCCCCGAGCCCCCGGCGCCGGTGATGATGACGACGTTGTCACCCTGGGGTGCGGGCAGTACGGGCAGCGCCCGCGCGTACTCCAGCATCTCGTTCAGGCCCGGCGCCCGGATCACCCCTGCCTGCCGCAGGATGTCGTCGTAGACCGCGTCGTCCCCGGCCAGCGCGCCGGTGTGGGACCCGGCGGCCTTGGCACCCGCGGCCGTACGGCCCGCCTTGAGGACCACCACCGGCTTCCGGGGCACCGTGGCCCGCGCCGCCTCCACGAAGGCCCGGCCGTCCTTGAGGTCCTCCAGGTGCATCGCGATGCACTGGGTGTGGTCGTCCTCACCGAACCAGGTGAGCAGGTCGTCCTCGTCCAGGTCCGACTTGTTGCCGAGGCCGACGATCGCCGAGACCCCGGTCTTGGTCGTCCGGGCGAAGCCGAGGATGGCCATCCCGATGCCACCGGACTGCGAGGTGAGCGCCACCGGCCCCTTGACGTCGTACGGGGTGCAGAAGGTGGCGCACAGGTCCTGCCAGGTGGAGTAGTAGCCGTAGATGTTGGGCCCCAGCAGCCGCACCCCGTGCTCCTCGGCGATGGCCACGATCCGCGCCTGGAGCTCGTGTTCACCGGTCTCGGCGAAGCCGGACGGGATCAGCACCGCGTTCGGGATGCCCTTGCGGCCGACCTCCTCCAGCGCGGCGGGCACGAACTTCGCGGGGATCGCGAAGACCGCCACGTCCACCTCGCCGGGGACGTCCCCGACGGTCTTGTACGCCTTGCGGCCCAGGATGTCGTCGGCCTTGGGGTTCACCGGGTGGATCTCTCCGGGGAAGCCGCCGTCGATGAGGTTGCGCATCACCGAATTGCCGATCTTCCCCTGCTCGTTGGAGGCGCCCACCACCGCCACCGAGCGCGGCTGCATCAGCCGGCGCATCGAGCCCAGGATCTCCTCGCGCGAGTAGCGGCGGCGCGTCCGCGGGGCCGGGTCCCCGATCAGCAGCCGCACATCGGCGGCGAGCACCCCGCTCGCGGTGGCGAACACCGGGTTGAGGTCGACCTCCGTGATCTCGGGGAAGTCCGCCACCAGCCGGGAGACCCGCACGATCAGATCGGCGAGCGCCGCACGGTCCACCGGCTCGCCGCCGCGCACCCCGCGCAGCACCTCGGCGGCGCGGATCCCGTCCAGCATCGACAGCGCCTCGTCCTCCGTCGCCGGGGCCAGCCGGAAGGTGATGTCCTTCAACACCTCCACCAGCACCCCGCCGAGCCCGAACGCCACGACCTTCCCGAAGGTGGGGTCGGTGACCGCGCCGACGATGACCTCCTGCCCGCCGTCCGGGATCATCTGCTGCACCTGGACGCCCAGGATCCGGGCCTTCGCGTCGTAGCCACGGGCGTTGTCGACGATCGCGGTGAACGCGCTCCGCACCTCGGCGCAGGACGTCAGCCCCACCCGCACCCCGCCCGCGTCGGTCTTGTGCAGGATGTCCGGGGACACGATCTTGAGGACGACGGGGAAGCCGATCCGGTCGGCGAGCGCCACCGCCTCGTCGGCGGACTCCGCCAGCCCCTCGGCCGGGGTCGGGATCCCGTACGCGTCGGTGATCCGTTTCCCCTCGGGGGCGGTCAGCGCCGTGCGCCCCTCGGCGCGGGCGGCGTCCAGCACCGCGCGCACGGCATCGTTGTCATACGTCACCGTCAGATCACTCCGTTCGTCTTGAGCAACCGCACTTCCTCGTCGCCGAGCCCCAGCTCCCCGACGTACACCTCTTCGTTGTGCTCACCCAGCAGCGGGGAGCGCTCGACCCGGACCGGGGAGTCGGAGAGCTTCAGCGGGGAGCCGACCGTGGTGAAGGAGCCGCGCTCGGGGTGGTCGACCTCGACGATCATCTCGTTGGCCGCGAGCGACGCGTCCTCGACGATCTCCTTGGTGGACAGGATCGGCCCGCACGGGATGTTGTGCGCCGTGAGCTGTTCCAGCACCTCCCACTTCGGCAGGGTGCTGGACCACTCCTCGATCAGCTGGAACATCTTGGCCAGCTTCGGCAGCCGCGCCTCGGGCGAGGCCCACTCCGGGTCATCGGCCAGCTCGGGGCGGCCGATCAGCCGGGTGATCGGCTCCCAGCCGACCGGCTGCACGATGACGTAGACGTAGTCGTTGGGCCCGCCGGGCGCGCACTTGACCGCCCAGCCGGGCTGGCCGCCGCCGCTGGCGTTGCCACTGCGCGGCACCTCGTCGCCGAAGTCCTCGTTCGGGTACTCGGCGAGCGGCCCGTGGGCCAGCCGCTGCTGGTCGCGCAGCTTGACCCGGCACAGATTGAGCACCGCGTGCTGCATCGCCACATTGACCCGCTGGCCGCGCCCGGTGTGGGTGCGCTGGTAGAGCGCGGCGAGGATGCCCGCCACACAGTGCACCCCGGTGCCGGAGTCGCCGATCTGGGCGCCGGTGGCCAGCGGCGGGCCGTCCTCGAAGCCGGTCGTGGACATCGACCCGCCCATCGCCTGCGCGACCACCTCGTACGCCTTGAACTTGGTGTACGGGCCCTCGCCGAACCCCTTGATCGAGGCGTAGACCAGCCGGGGGTTGATCTCCTGGATGCGCTCCCAGGAGAACCCCATGCGGTCCACCGCGCCCGGGCCGAAGTTCTCCACGAGGACGTCGCTGCGGCGGATCAGCTCGGTCAGGAGCTCCTTGCCGCGCTCGCTCTTGGTGTTCAGCGTGATGCTCCGCTTGTTGCAGTTGAGCATCGTGAAGTACAGCGAGTCCACGTCCGGGAGGTCGCGCAGCTGCTTGCGGGTGATGTCGCCGCCTGTGTTCTCCAGCTTGATCACATCCGCGCCGAGCCAGGCGAGCAGCTGGGTGGCGGAGGGACCGGACTGCACATGCGTCATGTCGAGGACGCGGATGCCCGACAGGGCCTGAGGGGCCTGGGGAGCCTGGGACATGGTGGCGCCTCCCTACTTGTACATGGTCTGGTTCATGGTTCCGGGGGCGTACGCGTCCGGGTCCACCCAGACGTTGATCAGCGACGGCTTGCCGGACTCCCGGGCGCGGCGCAGCGCCGGGCCGATGTCCGCCGGGTCGCGGACCTCCTCGCCGTGGCCGCCGAGCATCCGCGCGAACTGGTCGTAGGGCACATCGCCGAGGGTGTTGCCGACCCGCTCCCGCTCCTCGCCGTACTTGGCCTTCTGGCCGTAACGGATCTGGTTCATCGAGGAGTTGTTGCCGACGATGCCGACGAACGGCAGGTCGAAGCGGACCAGCGTCTCGAAGTCCCAGCCGGTCAGGGAGAACGCGCCGTCGCCGAAGAGCGCCACCACCTCCTTGTCGGGGCGGGCCTGCTTGGCGGCCATCACGAACGGCACCCCGACGCCGAGCGTCCCCAGCGGGCCCGGGTCCATCCAGTGGCCGGGCGACTTGGGCTGGACCACCTGGCCGGAGAAGGTGACGATGTCGCCGCCGTCGCCGATGTAGATCGAGTCCTCGGTGAGGAAGTCGTTGATCTCGCTGACCAGGCGGTAGGGGTGGATGGGGGAGGCGTCGGACCGGAGGCTGGGCAGCCGCTTCTCGATCGCCGCCTGCTCGGCGGCGCGCAGCTCGTCCAGCCACTCCTTGCGCTTGCCCGCCCCGCCGTTACTGTGCCTTATGGGGGGTACCCCGCCAAACCCCCCTAGCCCGGAGGCGGCCTGGGTGACGGCGGAGAGGATCAGTCCCGCGTCGCCCACGATGCCCAGGTCGATGTCCCGGTTCTTGCCGACCGTGCGGTAGTCGAGGTCGATCTGGACCACGGTGGCGTCGGGGGAGAGCCGCTTGCCGTAGCCCATCCGGAAGTCGAAGGGCGTGCCGACGATGACGATGAGGTCGGCATTGGAGAAGGCGTAGCGGCGGGAGAGCTGGAAGTGGTGGGGATCGCCGGGTGGCAGGGTGCCGCGTCCCGCGCCGTTCATGTACGCGGGCACATTGAGGGTGCGCACCAGCTCGGTGGCCGCGCCGGTGGCGCGGGTGGTCCACACCTGACTGCCCAGCAGGATCGCCGGCTTCTCGGCCTGGACCAGCAGATCGGCGAGCTTCTGGACGGACTCGGGGTCGCCGGCGTTGCGGGTGGAGGCGCGGTAGTGCCCGGCCCGGGGGACGCGGGCCTTGTCGACCGGCACCTTGGCGTCCAGCACATCGCGCGGGATCTCCAGGAAGGAGGGGCCGGGGGCGCCGTGGAAGCACTCGCGGAAGGCCATGGAGACCATGTCGGCGGCGCGGGCGGTGTCCGGGACGGTGGCGGCGAACTTGGTGATCGGCGCCATCATGTCCACGTGCGGAAGGTCTTGGAGGGAGCCCATCTTGTGCTGGTTGTGGGCGCCCTGGCCGCCGATGAGCAGCATGGGTGACTCGGCGCGGAAGGCGTTGGCGACACCGGTGACCGCGTCGGTGGTGCCGGGTCCGGCGGTGACGACGGCGCAGCCGGGCTTGCCGGTGATCCGGGCGTAGCCGTCGGCGGCGTGGGCGGCGACCTGTTCGTGGCGCACATCGATGACATCGATGCCCTCGTCGACGCAGCCGTCATAGATGTCGATGATGTGGCCGCCGCAGAGGGTGTAGATGACCTCGACGCCTTCTGCCTTGAGTGCTTTGGCGACCAAGTGCCCGCCGGAGATGAGGTCCTGGTTGTCGTCGGGCATGGCGAATCGCGTCCCTTCGTAGGGGGTCGGTGCTGCCTCGCAGGTGGATCGCTGGATTGCATACAGTCGACGTTATCCTGTATGAACTTTGTTATCCCACCATCGGCCGAGCGATGTCCAGGGGGCGTGCGCCACTCGTTGCATCCAGCGCTGGATCAGGCGCTGTTGACGGGCCATCAGGGAGCTGGCAATGGACCTGTACGAACATCAGGCACGGGAACTCCTCCATGCGAACGGCGTCTTGGTACCGAGGGCGGAGGTCGTGGACACGGCCGAGGCCGCCCGCGCGGCCGCCGAACGGCTCGGCGGACGCGTCGTCATCAAGGCCCAGGTGAAGACCGGCGGCCGGGGCAAGGCGGGCGGGGTGAGGCTCGCCGACGACCCGGCCGCGGCCGAGCTGACCGCACGCCGGATCCTCGGCATGGACATCAAGGGCCACACCGTCCACCGGGTGATGGTCGCCGAACCCGTCGAGGTCGAGCGGGAGATGTACCTCGGCTTCACCCTGGACCGGGCCGCGGGACGCTTCCTGGCCATCGCCTCCGCCGAGGGCGGTATGGAGATCGAGGAGGTCGCGGCGCGCCGCCCCGAGGCGGTGGCCCGGATCGCCGTCGACCCGGCCGAGGGGGTGACCGAGGCGAAGGCGGCCGAGATCGCCGTCGCCGGGGGACTGCCGCGCGAGACGACCGGGACCATCCACCGGCTGTGGACCGTCCTGACCGCGCACGACGCCCTCCTGGTAGAGGTCAATCCGCTGGTGGTGACCCGGGATGGGTCGATCGTGGCCCTGGACGGAAAGGTCACCCTGGACGACAACGCCCGCTTCCGGCAGCCGTCGTGGGACGCCGCCGACGACCGCGCCCGGGACCCGCTGGAGGCCCGGGCCGCTGCCGCCGGGCTCGGCTACGTGAAGCTCGACGGCCAGGTGGGCGTCATCGGCAACGGCGCGGGCCTGGTGATGTCCACGCTGGACGTCGTCGCCGGCTGCGGCGCCCGCCCCGCCGACTTCCTCGACATCGGCGGCGGCGCGTCCGCCCAGGTGATGGCCGACGGTCTCTCCCTCGTCCTCGACGACCCGGATGTGCGCTCCGTCCTGGTCAATGTCTTCGGCGGCATCACCGCCTGTGACGCGGTGGCCGACGGCATCGTGCGCGCCCTGGACACCGTGACCCTCACCAAACCGCTGGTGGTCCGGCTCGACGGCAACAACGCCGCACGTGGCCGAGCCATCCTTGGCCAATTGGCTCATCCGCTCGTCCACCAGGCCGACACCATGGACGGCGCCGCCGCGCGCGCCGCCGAACTCGCCGCGTCCGCGGCGTCCTCCGCGACCGGCACATCCGACCCGTCCGCCGCATAAGGGGGCTCCTCGCATGGCCATCTTCCTCACCAAGGACAGCAAGGTCATCGTCCAGGGCATGACCGGCGCGGAAGGCATGAAGCACACCCGGCGGATGCTCGCCGCGGGCACCGATGTCGTCGGCGGGGTCAATCCGCGCAAGGCAGGGACCCGGGCCGACATCGACGGCCGTACGGTCCCCGTCTTCGGCTCCGTACGCGAGGCCATCGACACCACCGGCGCCGATGTGAGCGTCCTCTTCGTCCCGCCGCCCCACGCCAAGGCCGCCGTCACCGAGGCCGCCGACGCCCGGATCCCGTTCGCCGTCGTCATCACCGAGGGGATCCCGGTCCATGACGCGGTCGCCTTCCAGGCGTACGCCCGGGCCCGCGCCACCCGGGTCATCGGCCCGAACTGCCCCGGGCTGATCTCCCCGGGCCAGTCCAACGCCGGGATCATCCCCGCCGACATCACCAAGCCGGGCCGGATCGGGCTGGTGTCCAAGTCCGGCACCCTCACCTACCAGCTGATGTACGAGTTGCGCGACGTCGGCTTCTCCACCTGTGTGGGCATCGGCGGCGACCCGGTCATCGGCACCACCCACATCGACGCCCTCGCCGCCTTCGAGGCCGACCCCGAGACCGACCTGATCGTGATGATCGGCGAGATCGGCGGCGACGCGGAGGAGCGGGCCGCGCGGTACATCGCCGACCACGTCACCAAGCCGGTCGTCGGCTACATCGCGGGCTTCACCGCCCCCGAGGGCAGGACGATGGGCCACGCGGGCGCCATCGTCTCCGGCTCCTCGGGCACCGCCGCGGCCAAGAAGGCGTCGCTGGAGGCGGCGGGCGTGAGCGTCGGAGCGACCCCCACCGAGACGGCCGGGCTGGTATTGGCCCTTCTGGCCGAAAGACCCGGCAACCTCGCGTGATGTGAGCCATACCCGATCCGCGATCGGGTCACGGTCACGCTCCGTGCCGCTACCTTGCTCCCCGTACGCACACCCTGGCCGTACGGGCGTCCCTGCCGTACGGCCCGCCACATCCCGCCCCGCCTGTGCAACGAGAGCGGAGATCACCGATGGCACCCACCCTCACCCTCAAGCCCGGAACCGCCTGGGGCGACGCCTGGCAGCGCTGCCTGGCCGTCGCCCCCGAGGCGTTCCAGGACGACCGAGTCCTCAACCTCTGGGACGGCACCTGGCACCGCGACGGCCGGGCCCTCCCCGCCACCACCCCCGTGGACGGCACCCCCATCGCGGGCCCGCCACGGCTCGACGCCACCACCGCCCACCAGGCCGTACGCGCCTCCCTCGACCAGCACCGCCGCTGGCGCCACATCGCCCTCCCGGAGCGCCGGGCGCGGGTGGCCGCCACCCTCGACGCGCTCTGCGAGCACCGCGAGCTGCTCGCCCTCCTCCTGGTCTGGGAGATCGGCAAGCCCTGGCGGCTGGCCCAGGCCGATGTGGACCGCGCCATCGACGGCGTCCGCTGGTACGTCGACGAGATCGACCGCATGGCCGAGGGCCGCACCCCGCTGCCCGGCCCGGTCTCCAACATCGCCAGCTGGAACTACCCGATGAGCGTCCTCGCCCACGCCATGCTCGTCCAGGCGCTGGCCGGCAACGCCGTCATCGCCAAGACCCCCACCGACGGCGGGCTGGCCTGCCTCACCCTCGCCTGCGCGCTCGCCGCCCGCGAGGGCATCCCGGTCACCCTCGTCAGCGGCAGCGGCGGCGAGCTTTCCGAGGCCCTGGTCCGCTCGCCCGAGATCGGCTGCGTCTCCTTCGTCGGCGGCCGCGACACCGGCGCCCGGGTCGCGACCGCCGTCGCCGACCTCGGCAAGCGTCACATCCTGGAGCAGGAGGGGCTCAACGCCTGGGGCATCTGGAACTTCACCGACTGGGACGCCCTCGCCCCGCTGATCCGCAAGACCTTCGACTACGGCAAGCAGCGCTGCACCGCCTATCCGCGCTTCGTCGTCCAGCGCTCGTCCTTCGACGCCTTCCTCTCCGTCTACCTCCCGGCGGTGCGCTCCGTCCGCGTGGGTCACCCCCTCGCGGTGGAGAACCCCTCCGACCCCCTTCCCGACCTGGACTTCGGCCCCCTGATCAACGCGGCCAAGGCCAAGGAGCTCACCGACCAGGTGGCCGAGGCCATCGACCGCGGCGCCGTCCCCCTCCACCGTGGCGACCTCGCCCACGGCCACTTCCTCCCCGGCCAGGACCTCTCCGCCTACGTGGCCCCCGTCACCCTCCTCAACCCGCCCTCGACCTCCCCGCTCCACCACGCCGAGCCCTTCGGCCCGGTCGACACCCTCGTCCTGGTCGACACCGAGGCCGAGCTGCTCGCCGCCATGAACGCCAGCAACGGCGCCCTCGTCGCCACCCTCTCCTGCGACGACCCCGCCACCTACGACCGCCTGGCCCCCCAGATCCGCGCCTTCAAGACCGGCCACGGCAAGCCCCGCTCCCGCGGCGACCGCGACGAGCTCTTCGGCGGCTTCGGCGCCTCCTGGCGCGGCGCCTTCGTCGGCGGCGACCTCCTGGTCCGCGCCGTCACCGAGGGCCCGGCCCCCGAACGCCTCCCCGGCAACTTCCCCGACTACCACCTGATGCCCGCCTGACCACCCTCCGTGCCCACCCCCGCGTCCCCCCAGGTCGGCGCGGGGGCGGGCGCCCGGCATACGCAGGTGAAACGCACTCCGAAACCTTGGTATCGTGGTTCATGTCGCCGCGGCCGAGCCGCGGAGCACACCTGGTCCGGGTGGCGGAATGGCAGACGCGCTAGCTTGAGGTGCTAGTGCCCTTTATCGGGCGTGGGGGTTCAAGTCCCCCCTCGGACACCGACCATATCCCCAACTTGTGCGGGTCGAGCTGAGCCTCGGCCCGCACCAGTTGTTTTCCGGGCTCGTAGATCAGCTTGAGCCCGAGGTTCTGGTAGACCTCGGCCTTGTCCCGCGGCTCGGCGTCGGCGAGGACGTCGGGGATGGGGCCCAGCGGCTTGAGCATGGCGCGGATCTCGTCCTTGGTCATCCGGCGCTGGCCGGTGACCTGGCGTGACCGGCTGAGCGCTTCGGCGCGGTGGGCCTGGACCTCGGCGGTCCACTGGGCGACGAGTTTGGGGTCCGTGCCTGCTTCCAGGGCTTCGCGGTAGCGGGCGAGCTTGGTGTCGCATTCGGCGATCACCCGTTCGGCGTCCTCTGCGCCTGGGGCGGGTGCGATGTCGGGTTGAGCGGCCTGCATGAGAGCGATGGTCTCTTCCAGTCGGTGGGGAGCGAAGGCCAGCGCGAGCCAGTTGTCCAGCGGGGGCAGGAGATCCCGTTCGGGGAGGTAGACGTTGCGCGGGTGGGTGATCTTGTTGGCCAGGGCGTATTCGTTGGGGAAGCGGCAGCGGTAGTACAGGCGGTCCTGGCTCTGCTGGCCTTGCATGCGCCGTCCGCAGATGCCGCAGTGCAGCAGTCCGTGGAAGACGTACGGGTGGTGGGTGCGCTTGCGCTCGCGGGTGTTCTTGCCTGCGCCCTTGCCCGCGAGCATCTGCTGGACGTGCTCGAAGGTCTCGATGGTGATCAATGGTTCGTGGACGGGAGAGGAGGACCATACCCAGGTATCGGGCCGGTTCCAGCGCATCCGGGTCTCATGGCCCAGGGCCACGTTGTCGACGTCGAGGAGGACTTCGTCCTTGCGCTGCTTGTTCCACACCTGGTGTCCGGTGTAGCGGGGGTTGGACAAGATCGTGCGGATCGCGCCCTTGGACCAGGCGATGCCGGAGCGGTGGCGATTACGGGCGCGGTCGTGCGCGGACGGGCAGGGGATGCCCTCGCAGGTGAGGATTTCGGCAATGGCGAAGAGACCGTATTTGGCGACCTGGTAGAGGTGGAAGATCCTTTGCACGATCGGCGCGGTGACCGGATCGGGCTCCAGGCGGCGCAGGCGGCGCCCGTCGGCAGCCTTGGCCGGGTTCGGGTGCGGTCCGGCGTCGACGAGCCGGTAGCCGTAGGGCGGGCGCCCCCCGAGGTAACGGCCCTCGATCTTGGCCTGGGCGCTCATCGCGGCGCGGACCCGGATCTTGATGCGGTTGCGTTCGCCCTTGCTCATGCCGCCGAAGACCGACATCACCAGGTCGTGGGCTTCGGACTCCGGATCGATGGGACCGCCGACTTCGGGCACCCACAGTTGCACGCCGTAGTGGACGAAGACGGGGAACGTCAGGCCGAACTGGTTGCCGTAGAAGGCGCGTTGCGGCTCGCCGATCACGACGGCTTCGAAGCCACGGTCGGGGTGTTTGAGCTCCTCCAACAGGGCGGAGGCGCGGGGCCTGCGTTGCCAGGGGATCGACCGTGACTGGCCGACGTCGAAGAACTGGGTCACGATCTTCCCGTGGGGCTCGATGAGTGCCTCGGCTCGGGTGATCTGCCAGTTGCGGGAGGCTTCCGGGTCCTGCTGGTCTTCGGTGGACACCCGTCCGGCGAAGGCGAAGCGTGTCCTCACGCTGTCCTCCTTCTCTTCCTCTACGCCGCTTCCTCGGTCCCGATGGGGTCCTCCGGGGGACGGTCGGCGCCTGTGTGTGCGGTGGACGGCCTGGAGCAGCCGTAGCAGCGCTACCGCGGCGGGCGGGGTGAGCACCGGGGGCTCGGAAGGGACCGCGACGGTGACCTCCGGTCCGGGGTGCCGCTCCGGTACGCCGTCCCCGCGAGAGGGAAGGTGCGCGTCGACGTGGGCTGGGAGGGACGGGGGCTGTGGACGTTTGCTGGGCTCACCCATCGGCATGCCCTCCGTTCCGGAGGCCGGTTTCATCGGCTACGCCGGTGGTCCGGCGCGCGATGGGCTGGTCCCACCCGAACGTTGAAGCGGCATGAAGCAGCTGCTCAGGCCCGGTATTGGGCCCCGGTGGACCACCGGGCGTGGAGCTGAGGCAGGGCGGACCGGTCGGGTACCCCGGAGTGCGGGTCGCAGCCGAGATCATGTGAGACCTATTGGGCGGCTGACGGCAGTGGCCCATCACGGGAGTCGACGGGCCAGGAAAATGTGTCGAACGCCGAGTCGACCTTTGAGAAGGTCCTGAGTGCCCCGGAACTGCTGCGAAAGGAAGCCCGTGCCGCGCGCTGTCACATTGATTCGCTCTGCCTCCCTGTCCGATGTTGCGGAGTACGCCTACGCGGCCACGGCCCCGGCCCAGTCGCGGCTGATCTTCCTGGCCGGAGCATGTCCTCTGAATGATGATGGCTCCACTGCGGCGATCGGGGACGTCGCGGGGCAGGCGGCCAAGGCTGTGGAGAACATGCGGACCGCTCTGACGGAATCGGGCGCGTCACTGCACGATGTCATCAGCACCCGTGTTCTTGTTGCCTCTCACCGGCGGGAGGACCTGGTGACGGCATGGGAGGTTGTCCGGGACGCGTTCGGTGACCACGACGTGCCCAGTACATTGATGGGTGTCACCGTGCTCGGCTATGACGGCCAGCTCGTGGAGGTCGAAGCCATCGCCGCCGTGCTTGATTCCTGAGCCGACGGACCATCCCTGCCGAGGGACCAACCGCCCCGCCCGGGTTTTGGCTCCAGTCACGATCGGAGCCAAACGAGGAGGGCGGCAGCGGTGACGGTGTCGAGATAAACGTACCCGCGCTTGTCGTAGCGGGTGGAGGGCCGGGCGAGACGTCTGTCTGTATGCAGCGCCGAGAGTGGTTCGACAAGAGCGACGCAGGTCCGGACCCTGCCATTTCGAACTCGATCGCCATACCGTTCCGTGGTTCGAGCCATTCTCAGGACCACCTCACGATCAGCCGGAGCCGTGGAGCTCTTCACGAGAGCGAGGACCCTGGGCATAGCTGGGGCCACGGACGGCTGATGGGGTGGTGCGCCCGCGAGCGCTTCTATGAGGTCGCCGGGTGGTCCTGCCACGGCTCAAAGCGACGGACAGCGAAGCCTCGAAAGGAGCACGCTTCGCACGTGACCTGCGGAATCGACTGGGCCGAAGACCACCACGACGTGGCAGTGGTCGACTCCGACGCCCGACTGCTCGGCAAGCTCAGGATCAGCGACGACGCGGCGGGCTTCCAGAGCCTGCTGCGGCTGCTGGCCGAGCACGGCGGCAGCCCGGACGATCCGATCCCGGTTGCGATCGAAACGTCCCGCGGACTCCTAGTGGCCTCCCTACGGGCCTCGGGCCGGAAGGTCTACGCGATCAATCCAATGGCCGTCGCCCGGCACGTCGTCTCCCGGTCGGGTAGCCCCGGGGGGAATCGCGTGACCACCGACTGGCCGCACCCAGCAAGAATTACCGCTACTCCGCCCATGTGCAGGTGGCCATCGACGCCGACACCCGCCTGGTCATCGCCACCGGCGACCCACAACCGGGCAACCGCAACGACTGCACCGTCTACCGCACCTCCGGCATCGACCAGAAACTGGCCGGGCGTCCGGTGATGGCTGACGGCGGCTACCAGGGCAACCCCGACGTGTTCATGCCCTACCGTAAACCCGCCGACGGGACACTGACCGACTGGCAGGAAGATCTCAACGCCATCCACCGCAAGGTCCGCGCCCGCGTCGAACACGCGCTCGCGCGGATGAAGCGCTGGAAAATCCTGCGGGACTACCGACGCGCGGCCAGCACCCTGGCGGACACCGCCTCGGGCATCGCCCACCTGCACAACCTCGCCCTCACGGGCTGACCGCGAATCGGTCAGTGGTCACTACCAAGAGCAGTCACGAGACACCCTTAGCTCGGCCCGGCTTAGCTTCCGGCCATGGCGATGACCAGTCTGCCGCCCTTCGGGCGCTGCTCGCGCTCCAGCTCCGTCAGGGCGGGAATCGCCTCGGCCAACGGGACCGTACGGGCGATGGGCAGGCGCAGGGTCCGGGCCACCTCCTCCAGGTCGGCGGTCACCGGCCGGCCCATCATCGCCCGGAACGGGCCGGGCAGTGCGCTTCTGATCATTTTGGCCGGGGTTGGGACGATGTCGACGATGGTTCCGCCGGGCTTCAACAGCGTTCGGGCCGCGGCGAAGGGAAGCATGCCGGGCGTGTCGAGGACGAGATCGAACCGTTCCGCGAGGGCGGCCGGGTCGAAGCCGAAACCCACAACCGGTTCGACGCCGAGCTCGCGGGCCTCGTCGGTCGCAGGGTTGCGGCAGCTGCCGGCGACCGAGGCTCCCCGCGCCCGGGCGAACTGGGCGGCGGCCCGGCCCACCCCGCCCAGGCACCCGTTGACGAAGACCGCCTGCCCGGGCCGGATTTCCGCCGTGGCCTGGTAGGCGGTCACGCCCACGGTCGGCAGGGCGGCGGCCTGCTCATACGAAAGGTCCACCGGTTTGAGCACGACCGCCTTCTCCGGGGCCGTCACCATCTCGGCGAACGCCCCCGCCTGCCGGAACCGAGCCAGGCCGAGTACCGCGTCGCCGGCCTTCAGGCGGGTGACGCCGGCGCCGACCGCCTCGACGACTCCGGCGAAGTCGTGCCCCATCGCCCAGGGAAAGGAGCGGCCGGTCATCAGCTTCATCTCGCCGTTACGCATCTTCCAGTCCAGCGCGTTGGAAGCCGCCGCTCGGACGCGGACGAGAACCTCATCCGGACCCGGGCGTGGTGGCTCGAACTCTGCCAGCCGCATCACCTCCGGGCCGCCGTAGCGGTCGTATTGAAGGCGCTTCACGAGGCGTATTCGTTCGAGATCTCGGTGGCGAAGTTCTTCCAGAGCGGTTGCATGGTCTCGGCGTTGACCGGCTGCCCGGAATCGATCATGGCCTTGAAGTCGCGGAAGTACTGCACATACAGGTCCGGCGTGAAGGTGTTCAGCATGACCGCGTTCTCGTCGCCGACGTTGGCGAACGTATGCGGCGCCCCGGTCGGCACGATGACCCAGGTGCCCGGCCCGGCGTCGTATTGGTCCTCGCCGACGGTGAACCGGAAAGTTCCCGCCAGCACGTAGAAGCCCTCGTCATGCTGGGCGTGGCGATGCTGCAACGGGCTCGGGGTGCCTGGCGGAATGGTGACCTCGGCGAACCCCAGCCGGTGGTCGGTGTGCTCGCCGTTCTCCAGGATGCGGATCTGCTGTGCCCCGCTGCCGAGGATCTCGCCCTCACCGGGGCGGACGATGTTTACCTTCGCCACGACTTCTCCTATTGCTATTGCCTGCCTTGGTCACCACCATCCTTTCCCGGGCCGACTGTGCGCGTCTTGGTCGTCCGTGCACGGTTGCTGGTTACCAGTGCACGGGCGTTGTAGCCGTACGTCGCCTTGAAGAGCTTGCTGAAATGGGTGGGATCGGAGAATCCCCACCGGGCGGCCACGGCGGTGACAGTACGCCCGCTTCCGGTCAGCTCGGCCCGGCAGCGCTCCAGGCGGCGACGGCGGATCAGGGCCGCGACGGTGAGCGGCTGGTCCTCGAACAGCTTGTGCAGCCGGCGTACTGAGATGGAGTGGGCGGCGGCGATGCCGGGCGGGGACAGATCGGGATCGGCCAGCCGCGCCTCGATGTAGCCGGTGATCCGGTCCCGCAGCCACTCGTCCGGGGCCGGTTGTTCCTCGCCGAGCCGGGCCTCCAGTGCGACCGCGATCAGCTCGACGACGGCCGCCGCCGACCGCAGCGCCTCCGCCTCGCGGAACCCGGTCGCCGACCGCACCGACTCCCGGGCCAGCACGGAGACGAGAGCGCCCGGGCCGTGGCTGCCGTCGATGCGTACGCCGATGAGCCGGTCGATCTGCGCGGGCCGGATCCGCAGCTCCCGACGCGGAACCAGGATGGTGACGTGCGCCGCGGCGGTGCTCTCGAACCGGAGCGTACGCGTGGGATCGAGCAGCACCAGGTCGGTCGGCCCGAGTTCGGCGTCGCCGCGCCCTTGCTCGATCCGCGTCCGGCCCCAGTTCATCACCTTGACCGCCAGGTTCTCGCCGTCGGAGGCGTCGCGCTCCCGCCCGATGCAGGAGCTCTCTGGCGTGTCGAGGGAGACCAGCCGCAGCGGCCCGAGGTCGCGGGTGGCGATCCGGCCCCGGAAGCCGGCCCCGGCCAGCTTGTTGACCAGCGGCGGAAACCCGCTGGCGGCCAGCTCGTCCTGGAACGTCTCAAGGTTGCCGATCACCGGTCAACGATAACGGCGACACTTCTGCTCGGGCACGGTGTTCGCCGGGCGTTACAGCGGCGCCGGACCGCATCGGCTCTACCAGGCTCTGGTGCACGCGGTGGACGGCTCGGTCGCACCAGCGACCGACGGCCGAACGGTGAGCGCAGCACCGATATCGGAATTGGTGCACCGGACCGGGACCAGTGCCAGTAGCGGGCCGAGGGTGTCGATCACGCGATGGGCGGCGGAGTGCGAGACGCCGAACAGCGGTCCGATCTGGCGCAAACAGCGGTCCGATCTGGCGCATCGTGAGGTTGGTGCGCCAGTAGGCGGCGACCAGTAGCACGCGGTCGGCTAAGTCCAGTCGCCATTGCCGGCCAGGGCGGCCGTCGGCGATCTCGTCCCCGCCGCGCTGGGCCACGACGCGCACGAGCTTGCGGAACTGGCCAGGCTGTAGGCCGGTGAACGGTGCGATCCACTCCGACCGCGATGCCGTGATCACCTGCATCCCACCGTGATCAACGATCACCTGGACACACCTGTCACCGGTTACGAGACAGCCTTTAGACGGAAGTGGTTGCGGCGGGATTCGAACCCGCGACCGCATCGGCTTATAAGACCGGCGCTCTACCACTGAGCTACGCAACCGGGAGCTGAGCCGCGGCCGTCGGCCAAGATCGACGCATGACCGTAGAGCGGCGGGGCCCAGGTCTCTTTGCAGCGCCTGCAGCCACAGTCACCGGAGCTGCATCGGGACAAGACACGGACGCAACACATCACGGCACACCCCCTTTCCCGGCGAGCGGAGTTAAGGGGCCGTGCGGCGCTTATTGCGCCCCCGTGAGGGGTTCTGTACGCCCTATTTCTCTTGCACGCATTTGAAGACAGTCTCCGTAAGAGAAAACTCGGCGATCTCACCGGAGTATTTACAGATGTGAGCCTTGTCGCTGATGGCGATCAGTTGGCCACCCCAATCGGGAAGACCGTCGCGCAATGCAATGATGTGAAGTCCCTCAGAAGTTCAGGAGTGGGTCTCCGGTCCGCCCGACTGCTCCAGCCGGGCCCAGCTGGTGGTGGTCTGCTCGCGGGCGGCTTTCTTGAGTGCCCCGCGGACGGCAGCGGCAGCGGACTCCAGGACGTGAGGCGCATGTTCGGAAGAGCTGGCGCCGCGCCGGGTGAGTGTCGTGGCCGTCCGCAGCTGGGAACGGACGTCGAAGGCCCGCTTCTCAGTGCGTGTTTCCAATCAGAAGGCAGGTGCAGTTCGGCGAGCGTGGCGCCGGGCCGCGCTCCGCTAGATGGCTGCGTAGGTGAGAACGGCCCGTCCCTGCCCGTCAGGGACGCGGGGCTTTCTCGCCGTGCATGGCTTGTGTATTCGGCTGCGAGCCAAGGGCCGAGGTCGTTGATGAGTGCTGTGCAGGTGCGTTCTGCCGAACGCTTCGGTGACCTGAGCGCGGGCGGCATCGACGACGGGGACGAACGGTGCTGGCACTCGGTCCAGTGCGCCTTCGCGTGCGATCGTTCCGTCGCGGTCCAGCCCTCGTTCGTTCATGGGGCCACTGTGCCGTTACTGACTTCGGCGTCAGGGTGAGCGTTGACGAAGTTCCCGATGAGGTCGGAGCGGTGGCTGTATCTCGTGGTGTGTGAGATATGGCGATGGGGGCGGGTTGACCGGTGCGGGGCGTCGGCGCCGGGAGTCGGTACGGATGCAGGCGGCCGAGTTGTTCGAGCAGGAGGTCAAGTCGTTGGAGGTCGCACGGCGCCTACGAGTGAGTCCGAAGTCGGCCTACCACTGGCATCAGCTGTGGCGGGAAGGTGGACACCGTCCTCGTGCGCCCGCAACCCGAGGACTGTTTTGCACATCATTCCGGGTGGCATGACCGGGACCGGGATCGCCGGGGCAGGTGCCGCGCTCGCCGGCTGTGAGAAGCAGCCGACCGGCGGCCAGGACCGGTCGGGCACGCCCAGCGGGCATGTTGCTGCAGACAGTTCCACCAGGAGGGTCCATGTTCCCCAAGATCCGCACACGCCGCCTCGTCCTCGCCACCGCGGCGGCCGCTGGAGCCGCCGCGTTCGGGGCTGTGACGGCGGCGTGCACGC
>NZ_JACVYG010000076.1:0-41291 GCF_014712245.1 Streptomyces sp. 5-10 | reverse complement strand
GGGTCGCGGCGTTCAGATCGGAGAGGGCGTCGCCGACCATGTCGATCAGCATCGCGTCGTCCACGGGCGGTTCGGCGGCGGGGGCGGCGGGCCGGGCCGGCACATGGGGTTCGGAGTCCCGCAGGGCGCTGGGGACCTCGGGCGCCTTGGCCGGTGCGGGGGCGGCCGCCCCGGTGGCCCGGCCCGGCGTCCGATCGCCCGACGGCGGCCAGCTCACGGTCGGGCGCACCTCGCCGTTGGCCAGCCGGGCGCTCTCGATGATGTCCGCGGCCGCCGTACGGAACATCTCGCGCCGCCGCACCCCGCGCGCCGCCGCGACCGCCTGCTCGGCGCCGTCGGCGCGGCCGACCGCGGCCAGCACCTCCTGCTCCAGATGGGCCCGGCCGCGCGGGCGCAGCCCCTCCGGGTCGCCGAGCAGGGCGACCGCCTCGGGGGCGCGCAGCAGCAGGTCGGGGGCGAGCCGTCCGGCGGAGAGCACCCGGGCCAGGTTCTCGGCCGCGGCGCCCTCGTCGCGCAGCAGCCGCAGGTACCAGGGCGTCTTGCCCAGCGCGTCCGAGACCTTGCGGAAGCCCAGCAGCCCGGCGTCCGGGTCGGCGGAGTCGGCGAACCAGCCCAGCAGCACGGGCAGCAGCGTCCGCTGGATCGCCGCCTTACGGGTCACGCCGGACGCCAGGGCCTCCAGGTGGCGCAGCGCACCGGCCGGGTCCGCGTACCCCAGGGCGGTGAGCCGCTGACCGGCCGCCTCGGAGCTGAGCCGGATCTCACCGGGCTGGAGCTGGGCGACGGCGTCCAGCAGCGGCCGGTAGAAGAGCTTCTCGTGCAGCCGTCGCACTTCGCGGGCGTGCCGCCGCCAGGCGGTGCCCAGCTCGGTCACCGGTTCGGTGCGGAACCCCAGCGACCGGCCGAGGCGGCGCTGGTCGGCCTCGCCCTCGGGCATCAGATGGGTGCGGCGCAGCCGGTAGAGCTGGAGGCGGTGCTCCATGGTGCGCAGGAAGCGGTACGCGGCGTCCAGCGCGGCGGCGTCGGTGCGCCCCACGTAGCCGCCGGCGGCCAGGGCGGCGAGCGCGTCCAGCGTCGTACCGCTGCGCAGCGACTCGTCGGACCGCCCGTGCACCAACTGCAGCAGCTGGACGGCGAACTCGACGTCGCGCAGGCCGCCCGGGCCCAGCTTGAGCTCGCGGTCGACCTCGGACACGGGGATGTTCTCGACCACGCGGCGGCGCATCTGCTGCACGTCCGGGATGAAGTTCTCGCGTTCGACGGCCTGCCAGACCATGGGCGCGAGCGCGTCCACGTACGCGTGGCCGAGCGCGGCGTCGCCCGCCACCGGACGGGCCTTCAGCAGCGCCTGGAACTCCCAGGTCTTGGCCCAGCGCTGGTAGTACGCCAGATGGCTGGAGAGCGTGCGCACCAGCGGGCCGTTGCGCCCCTCGGGGCGGAGGTTGGCGTCGACGGGCCAGATGGTGCCCTCGACGGTGACGTCGGAGCAGACGCGCATCAGCCGGGAGGCGAGCCGGGTGGCGGCCCGCACCGCCTCGCCTTCCTCGACGCCTTCGACGGCCTCCGCCACGAAGATCACGTCCACGTCGGAGACGTAATTGAGCTCGCGGCCGCCGCATTTGCCCATGCCGATCACGGCCAGTCGGCAGGCGGCGGCGTCCTGCGGCTGCTCCTCGGCCGCGATCTCCAGCGCGGCCCGCAGCGTGGCGGTCGCCAGGTCGGCCAGCTCGGCGGCCGTCTGGGTGATGTCGGTGGTGCCGCACACATCGCGGGCGGCGATGGCCAGCAGCGCCCGGCGGTAGGCGACGCGCAGCGCGTCGGGCCGGGGCATCCCCGCCCCGGGCGCGCCCCAGACGCCCTCGGCCAGGGCCCGCTCGAACTCGGGGGTGGCCGGGTGCAGGTCGGCCGGCTCGTAGGTCACCAGGGCGTGCCAGTCGCCCGGGTGGCGGGCGAGGTGGTCGCCCAGCGCCTCGGAGGCGCCGAGCACGCCGAGCAGCCGGTCGCGCAGCGGTTTGGCGGTGACGAGCGTGTCCAGCAGCGCCTGCCGCGAACCGGCCCGCTGCCCACCGTCCTCCTTCTCCGCCGCGGCCTCCTCGGGCAGCGCCTCGACGAGCCGGACGAGCCCGAGCAGCGCCAGGTCGGGGTCGGCGGTCGCGCCGAGCGCCTCCAGCAGCACCGGATCGCTCCGCACCGCGGCCAGCTCGGGCGCGTCCAGCAGCCGCTGCGCGGCCGAGGCGTCGGTGAAACCGTGCCGCAGCAGCCGGGTGATCGTGCTGCTCCTGCGTCCCTGCGGTACGGCCATCCCGCCGCCTCCCGTCCCTGGTCGACTCCGCGCCGCCCGACCACGCGGACCCGTGATCAAAGGCGCCGCTGACGAGCCTAAGCGACCCTGCGGGCGAAGCGGCAGGTCCGGGCGGCGACGAGCGGCGGGGCGGACACGGCCCGCGCCCGCCCGCGTCCCACGGCTACAGCACCGGGAGGTTCTTCCGGAGCTCGAACGGGGTGACCTCGGAGCGGTACTCCTCCCACTCCTGCTTCTTGTTGCGCAGGAAGAAGTCGAAGACATGCTCCCCGAGCGTCTCGGCGACCAGTTCGCTGCGCTCCATCAGGTCGATCGCCTCGCCCAGGTTCTGCGGAAGGGGCTCGATGCCGAGGGAGCGGCGTTCGGCGTCGGAGAGGGCCCAGACGTCGTCGTCGGCGCCGGCCGGGAGTTCGTAGCCGCCCTCGATGCCCTTGAGGCCGGCGGCGAGGAGCACCGCGTAGGACAGGTAGGGGTTGGCGCCGGAGTCCAGGGAGCGGACCTCGACGCGGGTGGAGCCGGTCTTGCCGGGCTTGTAGAGGGGGACGCGGACGAGGGCGGAGCGGTTGTTGTGGCCCCAGCAGATGTAGGAGGGGGCCTCGCCGCCCGCGCCGGCGGTGCGCTTGGAGCCGCCCCAGATGCGCTTGTAGGAGTTGACCCACTGGTTGGTGACGGCGGAGATCTCCCCGGCGTGGCGGAGCAGCCCCGCGATGAAGGAGCGGCCCACCTTGGAGAGCTGGAACTCGGCGCCGGACTCGTAGAAGGCGTTCCGGTCGCCCTCGAAGAGGGAGAGGTGGGTGTGCATGCCCGAGCCGGGGAACTCCGAGAACGGCTTGGGCATGAAGGTGGCCTGCACGCCCTGTTCCAGCGCGACCTGCTTCATGACCAGGCGGAAGGTCATGATGTTGTCGGCGGTGGAGAGCGCGTCGGCGTAGCGCAGGTCGATCTCCTGCTGGCCGGGGGCGCCCTCGTGGTGGGAGAACTCGACCGAGATGCCCATCGATTCGAGCATGGTGATCGCCTGGCGGCGGAAGTCCATGCCGATGTTCTGCGGGGTGTGGTCGAAGTAGCCGGAGGAGTCGGCGGGCACCGGGCGGGTGCCGTCCACCGGCTTCTGGTTGAGCAGGAAGAACTCGATCTCGGGGTGGGTGTAGAAGGTGAAGCCGAGGTCGGAGGTCTTGGCGAGGATGCGCTTGAGGACGAAGCGGGGGTCGGCGAAGGACGGTGAGCCGTCCGGCATCAGGATGTCGCAGAACATCCGCGCGGTCCCGGGGGCCTCGGCGCGCCAGGGCAGGATCTGGAACGTCCCCGGGTCCGGCTTGGCGATCATGTCGGACTCGTAGACCCGGGCGAAGCCCTCGATCGCGGAGCCGTCGAATCCGATGCCCTCGTCGAAGGCGCCCTCGAGCTCGGCCGGCGCGACGGCCACGGACTTCAGGAAGCCGAGCACATCGGTGAACCATAGCCGCACGAACCGGATGTCGCGCTCTTCGAGCGTGCGGAGCACGAACTCCTGCTGCTTATCCATGGTCCCCAATCCTTGCAGGTCAAACGGCTCTTTGCGCGGGCGCGGGGCACCTCCCGCATCCCCAGTATCACGCGGTGGCATTTCACGGAGGTTTCATCCGGTCGCTCCGGTCTCCCCTCACCACGATGGGTGCACGATGGGTGCGTCACCACGATGGGTGCATCGTACTTTCACCCGGCCGGTCCCGGACCCGACCGTTCTGCCCCCTCCGTGGCGCCTGCCGGGGCTCCATACCCCTTGGGGGTAGGCTGCCGATGAAACGATGATCAAACGGTCAGATGATGATCTGAACGGTCAGAACGGTCAGATGGAGGCGGCGATGCACCGAGGCCCCTCGCCCCTGAGCCGATCGCTGATGCGGCGCATAGAGCGGCGCGTCGGCCGCCCGCCCTCCCGGCGGGGCGGTGGACGCGCCGAACCTCACGCATCCGGCACACATCAGCATTGGGGTACCGACTCATGCACGAAAAGACTCGCCGTGCCGTGCTCGGCACGGGCATCGCCGCCGCGGGCAGCGGTCTGCTCGCCGCCTGCGGCTCCCCCGGCCCCCGCCCCCGCGCCGGAGGCCCCGACGGCACGGACGGCAACGCGATGGGCGCCCCCGCCAGGCCCGGCGCGCCCGCGGACGACACCCCGGCGCAGTACGTCTCCCCCCACGGCCCGGAGGTCGCCGCGGCCGAGCGGCGGCGGGGCCCCGGCCCGGTGCGCACCTTCCGGCTCACCGCCACCGCGACCACCCTGGACATCGGCGCCCGCAAGGTGACGTCCTGGGCGTACGAGGACCAGGTGCCGGGCCGGGAGATCCGGGTGACCGCGGGCGACACGATCGCGCTCACCCTCGCCAACAACCTGCCGCAGTCCACCACGCTGCACTGGCACGGCGTCCGGCTGCGCAACGACATGGACGGCGTCCCCGGAGTGACCCAGCGGCCGATCAAGACCGGCGCCGCCTTCGACTACCGCTTCACCGCGTTCTACCCCGGCACGTACTGGATCCATCCGCACTCGGGCGTCCAGCTGGACCGGGGGCTGTACGCACCGCTGATCGTGGAGGATCCGCACGAGCCGCTGACGTACGACAAGGAGTGGGTCGTCGTCCTGGACGACTGGCTCGACGGGGTGGGCGGCCGCACCCCGGACAAGGAGTTCGAACGGCTCAACGCGGGCAAGGGCGGCGCGGTCGGCCATGCGATGGACGACGACTCGATGGACGACGACTCGATGGACGGGGGCTCGACGGACGGCGGCTCGACGGACGGCGGCTCGACGGACGGGGGCGGCAAGCGCGGCGCCAAGGCCAAGGCCACGGCCACTACCAAGGCGACAGCGAAAGCCACGGCCAAAGCCACGGCGACAGCCAAGGCCAAGGCCACGGCCAAACGCACCGCCGCCGACGGCGCCAAGCGCGACCACGCCCGCCCCACCACCGCGCGGAAGAAGGCCGCGCCCATGGAGAGCCGGCTGCTGGGCGGCCACGCGGGCAATGTCACCTACCCCTATTACCTGGTCAACGGCCGCACCCCCGAGTCCCCGCAGGTCTTCCGCGCCAAGCGCGGCGACCGGGTCCGCATCCGCATCATCAACGCGGGCGGCGACACCGCCTTCCGCGTCGCCCTCGGCGGCCACCGGATGACCGTCACCCACACCGACGGCTACCCCGTCGTACCGGCCAAGACGGACGCGCTGCTGCTGGGCATGGGTGAGCGCTACGACGTGCTGGTCACCGTCAAGGACGGGGTCTTCCCGCTCGCCGTGATCGCCGAGGGCAAGGGGCGGTCCGCGATGGCGGTGCTGCGCACCCGTGGCAGGAACCCGGTGAAGTTCCCGCGCCCCAAGGAGCTGGACGGCGAGCTGCTCACCGCGGACCGGCTGAAGGCGGCGGAGGACGTCCGGCTGACGCCCAAGGAGCCCGACCGGATCATCCGGATGCGGCTCACCGGATCGATGCGGAAGTGGGACTGGGCGATCAACGGCCGGCCGTACGACCCCTCGCAGCGCTACCCGGTACGGGAGGGCGAGCGGGTGCGGATCTCGTTCATCAACGGCACCGACATGTGGCATCCGGTCCATCTGCACGGCCACACCTTCGCGCTGCCGGACGGCGGCCCCCGTAAGGACACCACGGTCCTGCTGCCGCACCACAAGGTGAACGTGGACCTCGACGCCGACAACCCGGGGCTGTGGATGGTCCACTGCCACAACGTCTACCACTCGGAGTCCGGGATGATGACCATCCTCGGCTACCAGAAGTGAGGCCGAGCGTGACCGGCGTGAGAAGGGAGACACCCCCGGCTATCGCGTCAGACAGACGATTACACTGGGCGCGTGCCTCAACTTCGCCTCGCTCTGAACCAGATCGACTCGACCGTCGGCGACCTCGACGGCAACACCGAATCGATACTCCACTGGACCCGGCACTCCGCCGAGCAGGGCGCCCATCTGGTGGCGTTCCCCGAGATGGCGCTGACCGGCTATCCCGTCGAGGACCTGGCGCTGCGCTCGTCCTTCGTCGAGGCGTCGCGCGCCGCGCTGCGCTCGCTCGCCGAGCGGCTGAACGCCGAGGGGCTGGGCGAGGTGCCGGTGGTCGTCGGCTACCTCGACCGCAGCGAGCGCGCCCGGCGCTACGGCCAGCCGGCCGGCTCACCGCAGAACGCGGGCGCGGTGCTGCACCGGGGCGCGGTCGTCCTGACCTTCGCCAAGCACCATCTGCCGAACTACGGCGTCTTCGACGAGTTCCGCTACTTCGTGCCCGGCGACACCCTGCCCATGGTGCGCGTCCACGGCATCGACGTGGCGCTCGCCATCTGCGAGGACCTGTGGCAGGACGGCGGCCGGGTGCCGGCCAGCTGCTCCGCGGGGGCCGGACTGCTGCTGTCGATCAACGCCTCGCCGTACGAGCGGGAGAAGGACGACACCCGGCTGGACCTGGTGCGCAAGCGGGCCCAGGAGGCGGGCTGCACCACCGCGTACCTGGCCATGATCGGCGGCCAGGACGAGCTGGTCTTCGACGGCGACTCGATCGTCGTGGACCGGGACGGCGAAGTCATCGCGCGCGCCCCGCAGTTCGCCGAGGGCTGTGTGCTGCTCGACCTCGAGCTGCCCGCCGCCGACCCGGGCTCGGTCCCCGAGGGGGTCGTGGACGACGGGCTCCGCGTCGACCACGTCACCCTCTCCGCCGACCCGCTGCCCCGCTACGAGCCGGAGCTCGCGGGCGGCGAGGCCGAGCGGCTGGGTGACGACGAGGAGATCTACACGGCGCTGGTCGTGGGGCTGCGGGCCTATGTGGCGAAGAACGGTTTCCGCAGTGTGCTGATCGGGCTCTCCGGCGGGATCGACTCCGCACTCGTCGCCGCCATCGCGTGTGACGCGGTCGGCGCGCAGAACGTGTACGGCGTCGCGATGCCCTCGCGCTACTCCTCCGAGCACTCGATCGACGACGCGGCCGAGCTGGCGCGGCGCACCGGGCTGAACTTCCGTACGGTCCCGATCGCCCCGATGTTCGACGCCTATATGGGCTCCCTGAGCCTCACCGGGCTGGCCGAGGAGAACCTGCAGTCGCGGCTGCGCGGCACGATGCTGATGGCGATCTCCAACCAGGAGGGCCACATCGTCCTCGCCCCGGGCAACAAGTCCGAGCTGGCCTGCGGCTACTCCACGCTCTACGGGGACTCGGTCGGCGCGTACGGCCCGATCAAGGACGTCTACAAGACCTCCATCTTCCGCCTGGCGAAATGGCGTAACCGTGCGGCGGAGGAGCGGGGCCAGACCCCGCCCATCCCCGAGAACTCGATCACCAAGCCGCCGAGCGCCGAGCTGCGCCCCGGCCAGGTCGACACCGACTCGCTCCCCGACTACGACATCCTCGACCGGATCCTGGAGCTGTATGTCGACCGTGACCAGGGGCGCGCGGAGATCGTGGCGGCGGGTTACGACGACACTCTGGTGACCCGGATCCTGCGGCTGGTGGACACCGCCGAGTACAAGCGCCGGCAGTACCCGCCGGGCACGAAGATCTCCGCGAAGGGTTTCGGCAAGGACCGCCGGCTGCCCATCACCAACCGCTGGCGGGAGCGGGTCTGAGGCTCTTGGGCGGCGTGACGCGCGGGCGCCGCGCTATGACTGCGCCTGGGCGTCTGACTAGGCCTGGGCGCCGTCTGACCAGCGTCTGATCTACGCCCGGGCGCCGCCTGACTACGCCGGGGCGCCGCCCGACTACACCCGGGCGTCCAGGAACGTCCTGATCAGGCCCAGCCACGCGGCGGGCGCCTCCGCGAACGGCAGATGGCCGGACGCCAGCTCGGCGAAACGCGCCCCGGGAATCCCGTCCGCCACCTGGCGGTGGTGGTACGGCGTGGCTATCGCGTCCTGCGTCGTGGAGATCACCAGGGTGGGCACCCGGATCCGGCCCAGGTCCTCGCGGACGTCGATCCGGCCGACCAGCTCGACCTGGTCGATCGCGCCGGGCGGCACGGAGGCGCGGGCGCCCTCGATCACCGTGGCGAGCTCCTCGGGCGTCATCCGGTCCAGATAGTCCGCGCCCGCGCCGATGAGCGCCGTCCAGCGGGCGGCCGCCTCCTGGCCCCCCGAACGGAGATGGCGCAGCCAGTCGTCCACCAGGAGCCGCATACGGGCGCTGGGGTGAGCGAAGGTCGCGGTCAGGACCAGCGCGGTGACCCGCTCCGGATGACGGGTGGCGGCGCGCAGGGCGACCGGGCCGCCGAGGGAGTACCCGGCGATGGCGAAGGTCTCCAGGCCCTCCTCGACGGCGGTGGCCACCAGTTGGTCGGCCAGGGTGTCGAGGTCCAGCGGGCCGCTCGCGCGCGGGGTGCGCCCGGAGCCGGGGTAGTCGGGGCCGACCACGCGGTGGCGCTCGGCGAGGCCGTCCAGGATCGGGCCGTAGTTCCCCTCGATCGAGCCGGTCCCGCCATGGGCGAGCAGCAGCCCGGGTCCGGTGCCACGGACGATGCGGGCCAGGGGTGAGGTGCTGGTCATCAGGTCTGTCCTTACGTCTGACGGCTGATGACGGGGACGCTAAAGCCTCACATAGATGTCAAAGTCAAGCCCACCGGGGCCGCGTGGGCGCCGGATCTTTCCCCTCCCCGCCCCTTCCCGAAACTGGGGCTGAAGCCCCAGACCCCGGAGGACCAGGGCCCCACCAAACCGGGGCCCCAACCCCGAAGGGCCAGGGCTCCACCCCAGCCCTCGAACCGGGGCTCCGCCCCAAACCCCGAATCAGAGCTCCGCCCTCAAGACCCCGGAGTCCAANCAACCCCGAAGGGCCAGGGCTCCACCCCAGCCCTCGAACCGGGGCTCCGCCCCAAACCCCGAATCAGAGCTCCGCCCTCAAGACCCCGGAGTCCAAGGGCGAAGCCCCTGCCACGCGGCGGAGCCGCATGCCACGAGAAGGAGCGAAGCCCCAGCACGGGGCCTGGGGTGGAACCCCGGCTCGGGGCCAGGAGCAGAGCCCCGGCATGGGGCCTGGGGCGGAACCCCGGCACGGGGCCAGGGGCGGAACCCCGGCACGGAGCCAGGAGCAGAGCCCCAGCACGGGGCCAGGAGCGGAACCCCGGCACGGAGCCAGGAGCAGAGCCCCAGCACGGGGCCAGGAGCGGAACCCCGGCACGGGGCCAGGAGCGGAACCCCGGCACGGAGCCAGGAGCAGAGCCCCAGCACGGGGCCAGGAGCGGAACCCCGGCACGGGGCCAGGGGCGGAACCCCGGCACGGAGCCAGGAGCAGAGCCCCAGCACGGGGCCAGGAGCGGAACCCCGGCACGGAGCCAGGAGCAGAGCCCCAGCACGGGGCCAGGAGCGGAACCCCGGCACGGAGCCAGGAGCAGAGCCCCAGCACGGGGCCAGGAGCGGAACCCCGGCACGGAGCCAGGAGCAGAGCCCCAGCACGGGGCCAGGAGCGGAACCCCGGCACGGAGCCAGGAGCAGAGCCCCAGCACGGGGCCAGGAGCGGAACCCCGGCACGGAGCCAGGAGCAGAGCCCCAGCACGGGGCCAGGAGCGGAACCCCGGCACGGAGCCAGGAGCAGAGCCCCAGCACGGGGCCAGGAGCGGAACCCCGGCACGGAGCCAGGAGCAGAGCCCCAGCACGGGGCCAGGAGCGGAACCCCGGCACGGGGCCAGGAGCGGAACCCCGGCACGGAGCCAGGAGCAGAGCCCCAGCACGGGGCCAGGAGCGGAACCCCGGCACGGAGCCAGGAGCAGAGCCCCAGCACGGGGCCAGGAGCGGAACCCCGGCACGGGGCCAGGAGCGGAACCCCGGCACGGAGCCAGGAGCAGAGCCCCAGCACGGGGCCAGGAGCGGAACCCCGGCACGGAGCCAGGAGCGAAGCCCCAGCTCGGGGCCTGGGGCGGAGCCCCGGATTCGGGAAGGGGCGGGGAGGGGAACAGCCCGCCGCAGGCGTCACGCCCCGCCCCGGAACCCCCGGAACGCCCAGCTCAGCCCACCTCGGACATCTGCGGCAGCGCCTCACTGCTCGCCACGACCCGCGAGCCACCCCCCGGAGCCCGATCCGTCAGCCCCGCGATCAGCGCGATCGCGAGGCCGATCACCGCGAGCACCGCGCCGACCAGCGTCGGGGAGGTCCAGCCCCAGCCCGCCGCGATGGCGACGCCGCCGAGCCACGCGCCACCGGCGTTGGCCAGGTTGAAGGCGGAGTGGTTGGAGGCGGAGGCCAGCGTCGGGGCGTGCTGGGCCTTGTTCATCACCAGCATCTGGAGCGGCGTGGTGGTCATGAAGCCGACCGCGCCCAGCACCACCACCGACAGCAGCGCCGCCCACTTCACATGCACCGTGAAGTCGAAGACCACGAGCACGGCGGCCAGCGCCGCCAGCGAGCCGTAGAGCGTCGACCGCAGCGCCCGGTCGGTCAGCGGACCGGCGACCAGGGCGCCCAGCGTCATGCCGATGCCGAACAGCGCCAGCACCAGGGTGACCGTCGACTCACCGAACCCGGTGACCTCGGTCATCATCGAGGCGAGGTAGCTGTAGACGGCGAAGACGCCGGCGAAGCCGAAGACGGCGGTGAGCAGCCCCAGCAGCACCTGGCGGTCGCGCAGCGCGCCGAGCTCCTGGCGCAGCCCGCCGTGCTGCTCGTGGGAGACCTGCGGCACGAGCCGGGCGAGCGCGGCCATGGCGACCACGCCGATCGCGGCGACGACCAGGAAGGTCGCGCGCCAGCCGAGGTTCTGGCCGAGCAGGGTGGCCACGGGGACGCCGACGATGTTGGCGATGGTCAGCCCGAGGAACATGGTGGCGACCGCGCGGGCCCGCCGGTCCTCGGTCACCAGCCGCGCGGCGACCACCGCGCCGACGCCGAAGAACGCGCCGTGGGGCAGCCCGGCGAGCACCCGGCCCGCGATCAGCAGCCCGAAGTTGGGGGCGAGGGCGGAGGCGAGGTTGCCCACCGTGAAGAGCGCCATGAGCAACACGAGCATCCGCTTGCGCGGGATACGGGAACCGAGGGCGGTCAGCAGCGGAGCGCCCACCACGACTCCGATGGCGTAGGCGGAGACGAGGTATCCGGCCGTGGGCACCGAGGTGTCCAGATCATGCGCGACATTGGGCAGCAGGCCCATCATCACGAATTCGGTAGTACCAATGCCGAAGGCGCTCACAGCAAGGGCGAGCAGGGCCAGGGGCATGAGAGACCTTTCAAACGAAGGAGAAACGTGCAGGGATGCATATGTTCTCTAGCTGAACAAAGTCTCTCACGCAGAATGTTCCCGAGGTGATCCCCAAGATGAACGGCACGTAAGATCTCGCCGGGTGACCCGTGAGCTATGTCACCCGACGACCCCGGGCGGCATGGGCCCGGTAACCGGCTCAGTAGTCGACCGACGCCGCCACCGGAAGGTGATCGCTCCCGGTCCTGGGCAACGCCCACGCCGAGACCGGATCCAGCCCCCGCACCATGATCTGGTCGATCCGCGCCATCGGGAACGAGGCGGGCCAGCTGAAGCCGAAGCCGTCGCCCGCCGCGCCCTGGGCGGACCGCATCTGCGCGGTGACGGGGGCGAGCGCGCGGTCGTTCATGGTGCCGTTCAGATCGCCGAGCAGGATCACCTTGTGCAGCGGCTCCCGGGCGATGGCCTGGCCCAGCGCCTCGGCGCTGTCGTCGCGCTGCCCGGCGGTGAAGCCCGCGTTGAACTTCACCCGCACCGAGGGCAGATGGGCCACGTAGACGCCGACCTCACCGCGCGGGGTGGCGACGGCGGTGCGCAGCGCCCGCGTCCAGCCCAGCTTGATGTCCACCGGCTTGGTGCCGGACAGCGGGTACTTGCTCCACAGCCCCACCGTGCCCTGCACGGTGTGGTAGCGGTACGTGCCCGCCAGGGCCCGCTCGTACGTCGGCACGGCCGAGCTCGTCAGCTCCTCCAGGGCCACCACATCGGCGCCCGAGGCGGCCACGTCCTTCGCGGTGCCGGTCGGATCGGCGTTCTCCGCGTTGACGTTGTGGGTGACGACGGTCAGGTCGCCGCCGCTGCCGGACTTGTCGGAGAACATCAGCCCGCCGAAGAGGTTCAGCCAGACGGCGACGGGCAGCACCAGCGCCAGCACGGCGCTCGCCGACCGCCGCACCAGGCCGAGCACCAGCAGCACCGGCAGGAGCAGGCCCAGCCACGGCAGGAAGGTCTCCAGCAGCGAGCCCAGGTTGCCCACCCGGTTGGGGACATCGGCGTGGAAGATCATGACCAGGGCGAGCAGGACCGCGATCGCCGCCAGCACCAGTCCGCGCCGCCAGATGCCCCGATCGTTCCGGAACCGGTCGAACAGGCGGCCGATCCGGGAGCCCGATTGCTGGGGCGCGTCCCCGAGCTGTCCCGTCTCCTGCGTGTACGCCTGCGTCATTCGCTGTCCCTCACTGCCTCAACTGCCGCGCCTTGGACTACGACCCTAGGTGATGACCAGGGCTTTTCCTGACGCCCCCGGTGGGGTGCTCCCCGTCCGAGGACGAGGGGACGACGGCCGCGAGTTCCACATCCCGGCCCGGGAGGGGGTGTTGTGACACAACAGGCACAAACCGCTCAGCGGCGTGGGGAGACCCCTTCGAGGACCGTGTCGACAATCCGTTCGGCCAGCCCCTCGGGCAGTTCCTTCCACTCGTGGAGCATCGCGCGGGCGAGCATCGGGCCGGTGAAGAGGTCGGCGAGCAGCTCCAGATCCACGTCGGAGCGGATCTCACCGCTCTCCCGGCCCCGCCGCAGCACGGCGCGCAGGCTCGCGCGGCGCGCCGCTATGACGTTCTCGTCGTAGGCCCGCCACAGCTCCTCGTGCGCGTGCATCTGGGTGATGACGCTGCGCAGCAGGGCGGAGTTGCGCTTGGCGAGCCCGCGCCGGCGCATGAACTCCAGGATGGTGACGAGGTCGTCGCGCACCGAGACCCCGGCCGGCTCCGGGCTGGGCTCCTCCAGGGAGCGCAGCACATCGAGCATCAGCGCGTCCTTACCGGGCCAGCGGCGGTAGACGGTGGCCTTGCCGACCCCCGCCTCGCGGGCGATCCCCTCGATCGAAAGACCGCCGACCGAGGCGCCCTCCTCCAGCAGCCGCAGCGCGGCCTCGATGATCGCGGCGTCGGTGGCGGGGCTGCGGGGGCGGCCGCGGAGCCTGGGCGCGGAGCTCTCCGGTGCGGTCATCGGTCGGCCGACGCCTCCTGTCGCGCATGCGGCCGCCCGTCGTCGGGGGCCTGGCCGGAGCCTTCCTTGCCGGGCAGGAAGGCCAGGACGACCAGCGCGCCGAGGACGGCGACGCCCGCCGAGCCGAGGGCGGTGATGTGCATGGCGTGGACGAAGGCGTCCCGCGCCGGGCCCACCAGCGCCTGGCCCCTGGGCCCCAGCTTCTCGGCGACCCCCATGGTGGCCTCGACGGACTCGCCCGCCGAGCGCTGTACGGACTCGGGCAGTCCGGGCACGGCGGCCAGGGTGTCCCGGATGCGGTCGCGGTAGGCGGTGGAGAGCACCGAGCCCAGCACCGCGACCCCGAGCGCGCCGCCGACCTGCCGGAAGGTGTTGTTGAGCGCCGAACCGGAGCCGGCCTTCTGGCGCGGCAGCGCCTGCATGATCCCGGTGGTCACCGGCGGCATGATGTGCGCCATTCCGGCGCCCTGGGCGAAGAACAGCACCTCGAGCACGACGATCGGGGTGTCCACGCCCAGCAGCAGGAACCCCGACATGGTGGCGGCCACCAGCAGCATTCCGCCGGTGCACACCGCGCGGGCGCCGAACCGCTCGACGACCAGCCGGGCGCGCGGGGCGAAGATCAGCTGCGCCACGGCCAGCGGCAGGATCAGCAGCCCGGATTCGAGGGCGCTGTAGCCGCGCACGCTCTGGGTGTAGAAGACCATGAAGAAGGTCACGCCCATGAGGGCGAAGAAGACCAGGGCGACGGCGGCGATGGCGGCGGAGAAGGCGGGGTTGCGGAAGTAGCCGACATCGATGGCCGGGTGGTCGCTGCGCTTCTCGTGCACCACGAACAGGGCCAGGACGGCGAGCCCGGCGGCGATCGAGCCCAGCACCTGGGCGTCGGTGAAGTCGGCGAGCTGGCCGCCCTTGATGATGCCGTAGACCAGCAGGACGAGCCCGACCACGGACAGCAGCACGCCCAGCGGGTCCACCCGGCCGGGCGCCGGGTCCCTGGAGTCGGGGACGAGCACCACCATCGCGATCAGTCCGACGATCACGATCGGCACATTGACGAAGAAGACCGAACCCCACCAGAAGTGCTCGAGCAGCAGTCCGCCGGTGATCGGGCCGATGGCGATGGCCAGCCCCACCGCGGCGACCCAGATGCCGATCGCCTTGGCCTGCTCCTCGCGTTCGAAGACATTGACCAGGATGGCGAGGGTCGCGGGCATCACGAAGGCGGCGCCAAGGCCCATGAGCGCCCGGAACCCGATGAGTTCACCGGGCGACCCGGAGAAGGCGGCGAGCACCGAGCCCATGCCGAACACCGTCATCCCGCCGAGCAGGACCTTCTTGCGGCCGATCCGGTCGCCGAGGATCCCCGCGGTGAACAGCAGCCCGGCGAAGACCAGCGTGTAGGAGTTGATCGCCCATTCGAGCTGGCTCTGGGTGGCGCCGAGCCCGGTGGGCTTCGGCGAGGCGATGGTCTTCATCGCCACGTTGAGTATCGAGTTGTCGAGGACGACGACCAGCACGCTGAACATCAGGACGACGAGGATCGCCCAGCGCCTGCGGTGGATCGCCTCGGGGACGCCGGACCCGGCCGGCGCGCCCTGGGTGCTGGATGGGCTTGCCATGCCGCCCAGGCTAGGCGACTTACGATACGAGACCGTCTCGTATTGGAAAATCTTTGCGAGGCCTTGGGCCGACGGGCCGTGGACGGGCGGGCCGGGGACGGGCGGGCCGGGGACGGGCGGGCCATGGACGGGCGGGCCCACTTTCGCCCCGGCGGGAGCCGTGCCAGCATGGGGTTGGTCCGGGGACGCCGTCAGGGCGCCTCGAGATGAGGAACAGGAGCCGTAGCGATGACGCACGTCAGTCCTGCGCGAAACCAGTCCGAGAAGGCGCTCTACGGGGGCACGGGCTCCCGCCGCATCACCGTCCGTGACATCGCGGCCGCCAAGGAGCGCGCCGAGAAGTGGCCGATGCTCACCGCCTACGACGCGATGACCGCCTCCGTCTTCGACCAGGCGGGCATCCCGGTGCTGCTGGTTGGCGACTCGATGGGCAACTGCCACCTGGGCTACGAGTCCACCGTGCCCGTCACCATGGACGAGATGGCGCTGCTGTCCGCCGCCGTGGTCCGCGGCACCCGGCGCGCCCTCGTCGTCGGCGACCTGCCCTTCGGCTCGTACCAGGAGGGCCCGGTCCAGGCGCTGCGCAACGCCACCCGCCTGGTCAAGGAGGCGGGCGTGGGCGCGGTGAAGCTGGAGGGCGGGGAGCGCTCCGCCCATCAGATCGAGCTGCTGGTCCAGTCCGGCATCCCGGTCATGGCACACATCGGCCTGACCCCGCAGTCCGTCAACGCCTACGGCGGCTACCCCGTCCAGGGGCGCGGCGAGGAGGCGGCCCAGCAGCTGCTGCGGGACGCCAAGGCGGTGCAGGACGCGGGCGCCTTCGCGGTCGTTCTGGAGCTGGTCCCGGCCGAGCTGGCCGCCGAGGTGACCCGGTCGCTGCAGATCGCCACCGTCGGCATCGGCGCCGGTCCGGACTGCGACGCCCAGGTGCTGGTGTGGACGGACATGGCGGGCATGACCGACGGCCGGGTGCCGCGCTTCGTCAAGAGTTACGCCCAGCTGCGCCAGGGCCTGGGCGACGCGGCGCGGGCCTTCGCGGAGGACGTCGTCGGCGGGGCCTACCCGGCCGAGGAGCACTCTTTCCACTAGGAGGTGTGCGACGGGTCCTGCCGCCTGCGGCGGGCCACGCGGCGGAGCCGCATATCGGTGCTTTCCCCTACCCGCCCCTTCCCACAACCAGGGGCTCCGCCCCTGGACCCCGGACGCCCTTCGGGCGTGTCCTCAATCGCCGGACGGGCTGACAATCAGCCCCTCCGGCGATTGAGGAGCGGGGTCTGGGGCGGAGCCCCAGTTGTGGGAAGGGGCGGGTAGGGGAAAGTCCACCGGGCCCCACGAGCCACTGCGGTACAACGACAGCCCGCCGATCTTCCCCCGTCGGCGGGCTGTCTGCCGCTTGTCGGTGGTCTGTCGGTGACGGCTGACATCGTGGGCGGCATGACGCGACGGGAACACAGGATCAGGGACGGCAACGCCGTCGAAGTTCGGGGGCTGGTCAAGCACTTCGGTGACACCAAGGCCGTCGACGGAGTGGACTTGGACGTGCCGGAGGGCACCGTCCTGGGCGTGCTGGGCCCCAATGGCGCCGGTAAGACGACACTCGTCCGGTGTCTGTCCACCCTGCTGGTGCCGGACGCCGGCACCGCGGTGGTGGCCGGGTACGACGTGGTGCGCCAGCCCCGGCAGCTGCGCCGCACCATCGGGCTGACCGGGCAGTACGCCTCGGTCGACGAGAAGCTCCCCGGCTGGGAGAACCTCTACATGATCGGGCGGCTGCTCGACCTCTCCCGCAAGGAGGCGCGGGCCCGGGCGGACGCCATGCTCGAGCGGTTCTCGCTCACCGAGGCGGGCAAGCGGCGGGTGCGCACCTACTCCGGCGGTATGCGCCGCCGGCTGGACCTGGCCGCGTCCATGATCGGCCGGCCCTCGGTGCTCTATCTGGACGAGCCGACCACCGGTCTGGACCCGCACTCCCGCAACGAGGTGTGGGACGAGGTCCGGCGGATGGTCGCCGACGGCGCCACCGTGCTGCTGACCACCCAGTACATGGAGGAGGCCGAGCAGCTCGCCGACAATCTGACGGTGATCGACCGGGGCCAGGTCATCGCCAACGGCCGGGTGCACGAGCTCAAGGCCAAGATCGGCGGCCGCACCCTGCAGATCCGCCCGTCCGACCCCGGTGAGCTGCACCGCATGGTCGGCGCCATCAGCCAGGCGGGGCTCGACGGCATCGGTGGCGCGATCGCCGACGTCGAGGAGGGCCAGGTCAATGTGCCCATCGCCAGCGATGAGCAGCTGACCGCCCTGATCGGTCTGCTCGGTGAGCGCGGCTTCGCGATCGCCGGGATCCACACCCAACTGCCCAGCCTGGACGAGGTCTTCCTGGCCATCACCGGCCGGAAGGCGTCCACACCGCAGGACGACAAGAAGCTGGAAGAGGTCGCCGCGTGAGTACGGCCACGATGACCGCGCCCGTGGGGGGAAAGAGCGACGGCCGGATCGGCCTCCGCGCCAATCTGCGCCACATCGGCGCGCTGGTGCGGCGCTACACCATGCAGATCAGGTACGAACCGTTCGCGATGTTCGACGCCCTGGCGATGCCGATCGTCTTCGCGCTGCTGTTCACCTATGTCTTCGGTGGCGCGATGACGGGCGGCAACCGCTCCGAGTACGTCAACTACTTCATTCCCGGTCTGATGGCGATGGGCGGGCTCAACATCGCGATGTCGATCGGCATCGGCGTCAATGACGACTTCAGCAAGGGCGTCATGGACCGCTTCCGCACGATGCCGATCGCCCGCTCCTCGGTGCTGATCGCCAAGCTGATCGTGGAGAGCGGCCGGATGCTGGTGTCCACCATCATCTTGCTGATCATGGGCTTCATCATGGGCTTCGAGCTCGAGACCGGGCCCCTGGAGCTGCTGGCCGCGGTGGCCCTGTCCGTGGTCTTCGGGTCCTCGCTGACCTGGATCTTCATGCTGCTGGGGATGTCGCTGAGCACCCCGCAGGCGGTCAGCGGCATGGGCTTCCTGGTGATGATGCCGCTGCAGTTCGGCTCGTCCATCTTCGCCCCGACCGCCACCATGCCGGGGTGGCTGCGGTCCTTCACCGAGTACAACCCGCTGTCCCGGCTCGCGGACGCCGCACGGGCGCTGACCAGCGGCCATGGCGCGGTGGCCGAACCGGTGATGGTGACCCTGGGCTGGGCGGTGGCCCTTACGGTGGTCATCGCACCGCTCGCGGTGCGCAGGTTCCGCAACAAGACGAGCTGAACGGTCCGCGGACCCAACCGACCGTCCGTGGAGCCGAACAACCGGCCGGGCGCGTTCTGTGGGGGGACGCGCCCGGCCGGTTGTCGTCGCCTTGTCGTCGCCGCCGGGCCCCGGACAGGCCGGGGCCCGGACGGGCCGGGCTCCGGACGGGCCCGCTCAGAGCAGCGCGGTGGCCTCCTCCAGCGTGAGCCCGGTGCCCTCGGCGTAGGCCCGCTGGTACGCGGCGTCCCCGAGCTCGGCCCGCGCCGCGGCCTCGGTCCGCTCCCGGCCCGTCCGCTCGACGGCGGACTCCCGGTGGTAGTAGGGCTTGCGCAGCGCGTCGTACGCCCCCACCAGCCGCGCCGCGGTCCCGGCCCGCTCCGCGCCGCCGAGGCCGCCCAGCGCCTCGGCCCCGGTGAGCAGCTGGGTCACCGGGATGTGCGGCGCGATGAGGTCCGTCATCCGGCCGGCGGTCTTCGCCAGCGCGCCGCGCACGCTCTCCAGGGCGTCGCCCGGCCGTCCCTCCAGCAGGTCCAGCCAGGCCAGCATCCCCTCCACCATGCCCACGAACAGCCGCAGCGACCGGGCCTCGAACTCACCGTGCAGCGTGACCAACAGGGCCCGCGCCTCGGTGAGGCGGCCGGTGGATCCGTAGCGCAGCGCCAGATGGATCCGGGCGTACGACAGCGCCTCGGCGCCCACGTGCTGCCGCTGCCCGACCACCTCGCGCAGGATCCGCTCGCCCTCGGCGGCCTCCTCCTCGTCCCCCAGCTCCACGAAGACCCCGGCCAGCCGGGAGCGGAGGAACAGCACCTGCTCATGGGCCCCGAGCTCCTGGGCGCAGCGGATCGCCGCGCGGTAGTCCTCGGCCGCGGCCGCGCCCTCGCCGCGCTGTTCCCGTGTCTCGCCGCGGCCGGCCAGCGCCTCCGCCGTGCCCCATACGTCACCGAGCCGACGGAAGATCTCCAGGGCCTCGTCGGCGTCGCGGATCGCGCCCTCGTGCTCACCGTTCCGCTCGTTGTGCACCCTGGCCCGCAGCTGGAGGTTGAACGCCAGCTCCCACTCGTAGCCCAGCTCCCGGCAGGTGCGCACCGCCTCGTCGGCCATCCCCCGCAGCAGGGCGAAGTCCCCCTTGAGGACCACCGCGAAGAACCACAGGACGCCCGGGAGACGGCAGCTCTGGGGCAGCCCCGGCCGGTAGGCGGAGACGATGCCCTCCAGCTCGCGTTCGGCGCTGGCGCCCACCATGGCCTGGAGGTCGCCCTCGATGTTGGACAGTGCGAACAGCCGCGCCCCGCGCCGGGCTTCCTCCAGCAGCTCGGGCGCCATCGGCGGCGGGGCGGCGATACAGCTGACGTACAGCGGCGGCGCGGGGGTCACGGGCGGTGCGAAGGGGCTCGGCCCGAGCTCGGCCGCGGCCGTCGCCCAGTGGTGGGCCTCGGCGCGGTGGCCGCGCAGATGCCAGAACCAGCCGAGCGAGAGCACCAGGCACAGCGCCTCCTGCTCGTCGCGGGCGGCCACGGCCCGGCGCAGCGCGGTGCGCAGGTTCTCGTGCTCGGTCTCCAGCTTCAGGAGCCAGTGGCGCTGCGCGGGGCCGCGCAGCAGCGGGTCGGCGGTACGGGCCAGCTCCCGGTAGGCGACCAGATGGCGGCGTTCGACCGCGGCCCGCTCGCCGGACTCGTCCAGCCGCTCCGCCGCGTACTCGGCGACGGTCTCCAGCAGCCGGTAGCGCATCTCCCCGTCCGTCGTCCCGTCCGTCGTCCCGTCCGTCGTCCCGGGGTCCGTCCCGGGCGCGGTGACGACAAGCGATTTATCGACAAGGGAACCGAGCAGGGCGGCCACATCTCGGGGGTCCACGGCCCCGGCGCGCTCTTCGACGTCCCCGCACACCGCCTCCGCCTCGGCCAGCCCGCAGCCGCCCGCGAAGACGGACAGCCGGGCGAGCACGGTGCGTTCGGGGGCGTCCAGCAGGCCCCAGGACCAGTCGACGACCGCGCGCAGCGTCTGCTGGCGGGGCAGCGCCGTACGGCTGCCGCTGGTCAGGAGGCGGAACCGGTCGTCCAGGCGGTCGGCGAGCTGCCGCGGGGTGAGCAGCCGCAGCCGCGCGGCGGCCAGCTCGATCGCCAGCGGCAGCCCGTCGAGGCGGCGGCAGATCTCGGCGCACGCGGCCGGGTCGTCCTCGGTACGGAAGCCGGGCCGGGCCGCCGCGCCCCGGTCCTGGAGCAGCCGCAGCGCGACGGGGTCGGGCAGCGGCTCCACGGGACGCACCAACTCGCCCGGGACGGCGAGGGGTTCGCGGCTGGTGGCCAGGATGGTGACCCCGGGGCACTGGGCGAGCAGGGACTCGGCGAGGTGGGCCGCGGCCGCCACGAGGTGTTCGCAGTTGTCGAGCACGATCAGCATCCGGCGCGGCGCGCAGTGCTCGATGAGCCGGGCGCGCGGATCGTGCAGCGTCGGGTCGGTGGCGGCGCGCAGCCCCTCGGCCGTCGTGCCGAGGATGACCGTCTCGCGCGCCCCGAGCGCGCTGAGGACCGCCTCCGGAACGGTCTCGGGGTCGTCCACGGGCGCGAGCTCGGCCAGCCACACCCCGTCCGGCCAGCCGGGCGCGACCGCCTCGGCGACCTCCTGCGACAGCCGCGTCTTCCCGGCCCCGCCGGGCCCGAGGAGGGTGATCAGCCGGTGCTCGGCCAGGTCGCCGCGCAGCGCCGCCAGATCCGTCTCGCGCCCGACGAAGCTGGTCAGCCGGGCCCGCAGATTGCCACCGCCGGTGCGGGCGGAACCGGCCGGTACGGGCTCCGGCGAACCGGTTCCCGACGGCCCGGGCGCCCCCTCACCGGTCGCCGCCAGCAGCTCGGCGTGGAGCGCCCGCAGCTCCGGCCCCGGATCGGCGCCCAGCCGCTCGGCGATCTCCGTACGGATCGCCTCGTACGCGGCCAGCGCCTCCGCCACCCGGCCCACGTCCCGCAGGGCGCGGATCCGCAGCGCGTGCAGCGGCTCGTCCAGCGGGTGGGCGTCGCAGAGCCCGGTGAGCGCGGGCAGGGCGTGGTCGGCACGGCCGAGGGCGAGGTCGGCGGCGAGCCGGGCGCGCCGCGCGCCCAGCCGTCGCGCCTCGGCGCGGGCGGCGGGCGCGGTGGCGTCCGGCAGATCGCTGAGCGCGGGCCCGCGCCACAGCGCGAGCGCGGCGTCGAGCAGATCGACGGCCTTGGCCGGATCGCCGTCGGCGAGGGCGCGGGCGCCCTCCTCCGCGAGCCGTTCGAAGCGGTGCAGATCGACGTCGTCGGGGTCGGCGCTCAGCCGGTACCCGCCCGGAACGGACTCCACGGCGTCCTTGCCGAGCGCCCGCCGCAACCGCCCGACCAGCGCCTGCAGCGCCCCGTGCTCGTCGGCGGGCGGATCGGTGTCCCAGATCTCCCCGATGAGCGCCCCGCTGGTCCGCGCCCGCCCGGGCGCCAGCGCGAGCGCCGCCAACAGCGCACGCAGCCGCGCCCCGCCGACGTCCACGGGGGTGCCGTCGTCATGGCGGGCCTGGGTGGTGCCGAGGATGCCGTAGCGCACGGGCCCATTGTTGTCGATGCCGCACGCTGCGAGGCATCGGCCTCAGGCTCGCACCACCCGCACGAACTCCGATGAGTCGAGGACCAGCGTCTGGTCGTCCACCGGGATCTCGATCTTCTCGCCGAAGGTGCCGGTCTCGGTGTGCCGGTAGCTCCCGTCCTCCGGGCGGGTCAGCAGCGTCCAGCGGCCGGTGAGCACGTTGACGACGAGGTACGCCTCGATGCCGCGCAGTGCGTAGTGGTCGGCCTTGGTGCTGTAGTCGCGCTCCTCGCTCTCCGGGGAGACGACCTCGACGACGAAGCGGAGCAGATCTTCCGGGAACTTGCTGTCGTCTGGGAGCACCTGGTCGCTCGGCACGGCAGAAACATCCGGCTCCGGGCTGTAGCCCTCCCTCGGCGGGACCACGCTGAACTCGCCGACCGCTGTCCAGCCCGGCAGGCGCTCCTCGATTTGGCTGGCGATGCGCCTCTGGGTCGTCCAGTGCGCTTGGGTAATGGGTACCAACGTCAGTCCGTTCCTGGTCAGCCGCAGCCGCATGCTTCGAGGCAGCCGAATCTGCTCGTGCAGTTCCACCGCCCGGTCCTCCATGATCGTCATGCTTCCTCCCTGGCCAGGTTGTTCTCAGACTAGCCGCTGGGTAGCCCTCCCGCGTGGCGCTGATCACATGCGTTCCCTCTCGTCCGGAACTCGCCGCACACTGATCACCGTTCTTCCGTCAGTGCCCACCTCCCCGTACGGAGACCCCACCCGATGACCACCGCAGTCAGCCGCCGTGACCGGCGCATCAGCCCCGTCTTCCTCGGCCTGTTCGCGATCATGGTCGTGTCCGCGTGGGCCGTGTGGACGGAGTACTCCGCGAGCCCCGGCTTCGCCGTGTTCCTGTTCGTGGTCTCGGGCTGGATCGTCTCCCTCTGTCTGCACGAGTACGCCCATGCGCGCACCGCGCTGCACGGCGGGGATTTGACGATCGGCGCGAAGGGCTATCTGACCCTCAACCCGCTGAAGTACACCCATGTGGCGCTGAGCATCGTGCTGCCCGTGATCTTCGTGATCATGGGCGGGATCGGGCTGCCGGGCGGGGCGGTCTTCATCGAGCGGCACCGGATCCGGGGGCGGTGGAAGCACAGCCTGATCTCGGCCGCGGGGCCGCTGACGAATGTGCTGTTCGCGGCCGCGCTGACCGCGCCGTTCTGGCTCGGCGCCACCGACCGGGTGCCGGAGCTCTTCCGCTTCGCGCTCGCCTTCCTGGCGCTGCTCCAGGTCACGGCGGCGATCCTGAACTTCCTGCCGGTGCCGGGCCTGGACGGGTACGGGGTGATCGAGCCGTGGCTGTCCTACCGCATCCGGCGCCAGGTCGAGCCGTACGCGCCGTTCGGACTGCTCGCGGTCTTCGGGATCCTGTGGATACCCGAGGTCAACCAGGCGTTCTTCGCGGCGATCGACGCGGTGATGCGGGCGCTGGGTGTATCGGAGTGGGACACCTACTGGGGACAGGAGTTCTTCCGCTTCTGGCAGGGCGAGCCCGATATCGCGGGTTTCCGCTCCTAGGGGGCGCCTGCGGCGGGCTTGTTCCCCTCCCCGCCCCTTCCCACAACTGGGGCTCCGCCCCAGACCCCGCTCCTCAAGCGCCGGAGGGGCTGATTTCAGCCCGTCCGGCGCTTGAGGACACGCCCGAAGGGCGTCCGGGCTCCTGGGGCGGAGCCCCAGGTTGTGGGAAGGGGCGGGGAGGGGAACAGCCCGCCGCAGGGGCCCCGTGGCCTCAGCCCGCCGCGCCCGTGCTGCTCTCGCGGTCGGCGCGGGCCTTGCGGAGGTAGTACCAGGCCATGTTGGACGAGATACCGGCGATCAGGATCCAGACGACGCCGAGCCAGCTCCCCCGCGCGAAGGACACGACGGCCGCGGCGATCGCGAGCACGCAGACGGCCAGGGTGCAGAGGGCGAGGCGGGGCATGGGGTCGGCTCCTGTCGGGGGGTGTGTCGCTCCCCGCCATTGTCCCCCATGCGCCCCCGGAGGAGCCGGGCGCCCCGGGTGTGGGCGGGCGCGCGGGGCCGCCCACAGACGTCCGCCCGCAGGGCCGTCCTCAGACGTCCGTCAGACGTCCGTGACGCGCAGGCCCGCGTGAGCCTTGTAGCGGCGGTTGACCGAGATCAGGTTGGCCACCAGGGACTCCACCTGGTGGGCGTTGCGCAGCCGGCCCGCGTAGACCCCGCGCATGCCCGGGATGCGGGCCGCGAGCGCCTGGACCACGTCGGTGTCGGCACGCGACTCGCCCAGGACCATCACATCGGTGTCGATCTGCTCGACCTCCGGGTCCTGGAGCAGCACGGCCGAGAGGTGGTGGAAGGCCGCGGTGACGCGGGAGTCCGGCAGCAAGGCGGCGGCCTGCTCGGCCGCGCTGCCCTCCTCGGGCCGCAGCGCGTACGCGCCCTTCTTGTCGAAGCCCAGCGGGTTGACGCAGTCGATGACCAGCTTGCCGCCGAGCTCCTCGCGCAGCCCCTCCAGCGTCTTGGCGTGGCCGTCCCACGGGACCGCGACGATGACGATGTCGCTGCGGCGCGAGCACTCGGCGTTGTCCGCGCCTTCGATGCCGAGCTCCGCGCCGCCCAGCTCCCGCGCCGCGGTCTGCGCGCGCTCGGCGGCGCGCGAGCCGATGATCACCTTCTGGCCGGCCCTGGCCAGCCGGTAGGCGAGACCGCGGCCCTGGTCGCCGGTGCCGCCGAGGACACCGACGGTCAGGCCGGACACATCGGGGAGGTCCCAGGGGTCCTTGGCGGGGGCCTTCTTCGCGGGGGCGCCGGACGCGGAGTTCGTGGCATCAGGAGTAGTCATGACAGCGATCCTGTCACGCACCGCGGTCACCTTCATGGTGACGTCTCTTACGCTTTGACACTCCCCTCCGTCAGCCCTGTGCGCCAGTACCGCTGGAGTACGCCCATCAGCACCATCAGCGGCAGGACGGACAGGAACGCCCCGCCGACCGTGTACTGGTACAGCTCCGGCTGCCGGTCCGCGTACCCCTGCCAGGCAGTCAGACCGAGCTGGATCGGATAGAGGTCGGAGTCGGAGAGCATGACCAGCGGCAGAAAGAAGTTGTTCCAGACGTGCACGAACTGGAACAGGAAGACGGTCACCAGCGCCGGGGTCATCAGCCGCAGCCCCAGCGTGGAGAAGATCCGGGCCTCCCCCGCGCCGTCGATCCGCGCCGCCTCCAGGAGGGAGTCCGGGACGGCGGCTGCCGCGTAGATCCGGCACAGATAGACCCCGAACGGGCTGACCACGCTGGGGATCAGCACGGCCCAGTAGGTGTTCGCCAGTCCGATCTGGCTGAAGAGCAGATACAGCGGGAGGGCGAGCGCCGTGCCCGGGATCAGCACTCCGGCCAGGATGACGTTGAAGATGCCCTCCCGGCCGGGGAAGCGGTACTTGGCCAGGGCGTAGCCGGCCGCGGCCGACAGCAGGGTGGCGGCGAGCGCGCCGACGCCCGCGTACATCAGGCTGTTGGCGAACCACCGGGCGTAGATGCCGTCGTCGTAGGTGAGCACCCGGTGCAGATAGTCCAGCGGGTGCGGGTCGTGGAACCAGAAGCCGAAGGTGCCGAAGAGGTCGCTGCTGGACTTGGTGGAGGAGACCACCAGCCAGTAGACGGGGGTCAGGAAGTAGATCGCGGCGACGGTGAGCAGCGAGACGGTGATGATCCGGTGCCGCAAGGGGGGTGCCAGCCCCTCCCGGCCCCTTGCCGCGCGGCGGCGGCCCGCACCGGGCCGGGCGCCGGGCGGGGCCGTATCGGCCCCGGGCGCGGCCCCGCCCCCGGGCGCGCCGGGCTCACTGGCGACCGCGCCGCCCGCCAGGTCGTTCGCTTCGCTCATCCGCTCTCGCCGTCCTTCCCCCGCTGTCCCACGAGCCTCAGGAAGCCGAAGGACAGTACGCAGGCGACGAGGGCGAGCAGCACCGCCTCGGCCGCCGCGATGTGCTGGTTGTTACTGGTGAACGCCTCGTTGTAGGCGGCCAGATTGGGGGTGTAGCCGGAGTCGATGGAGTTGCTGAGCGGTTTGAGCACCTTCGGTTCGGCGAAGAGCTGGAGGGTACCGATGAGGCTGAAGACGGTGGTGAGCACGAGCGCGGGCCGGATCAGCGGGAGCTTGATGTGCCGGGCCACCTGCCAGGCGCTGGCCCCGTCGATCCGCGCCGCCTCGTACAGCTCCCCGGGGACGGCCTTGAGCTGGGCGATCAGCACCAGCATGTTGTAGCCGGTGAACTGCCAGGTGACGATGTTGGCGATGGACCACAGGACCGCCCCGCGGCCCAGGAAGTCCACGTTCCAGCCCACCGAATGGGCCATCTCCACCAGCGGGCTGATCCCGGGGACGTAGAGGAAGCCCCACAGGATCGAGGCGATCACACCGGGCACCCCGTACGGCAGGAAGAAGGCGGTCCGGAAGAAGCCCACCCAGCGCGCGGACGCCGCGTCCAGCAGCAGCGCCAGTGCGGTGGCGAAGGCGATCATCACCGGGATCTGGACGGCGCCGAAGAGCAGCACCCGCCCGAATCCGGCCGTGAACCGGTCGTCCTCCAGGGCATGGGCGTAGTTGGACAGGCCCGCCCACACCTGCTTGGTCTCCCCGCCGAGGCCGAGCGGCCCGGTGCGCTCGACCTTCAGCAGGCTCTCGTAGAGGGCGTACGCGATCGGGGCGATGAAGCACAGCAGGAAGAGCGCGAGGAAGGGCAGCAGGAACCCGGACGCCGCCCGGGCGCTGCGTGCCTCGGTCCTGGTGAGGCGGCGGGGGGCTCCTCTCATCCGCCTCACCCGGCCTTCACCTGGAGGCCCTTTTCCTTCAGATCGGTGATCGTCTGGCTCTGCACCTTCTTCAGCACCGAGCGGAAGTCGGACCCGTTCCCGATGGCCGCCGTGAAGGCGTCGCCGAGCCGCTGGTAGAGGGTGTCCGTGGCGGGGCCCCACTTCCAGCTGGTGTCCACGCCCTTGCTCGCCGCGTCGAAGACCTTGCTGTACTCCTGGCCGCCGAAGAAGTCCTTGTGCACATCGAGCTGGGAGGTGGTGTACCCCTGCTTGGCGCCCGGGGTGCCGTAGCCGTTCTCGATCAGGAGCTTGATCGACTCGGGGTCGGTGTTGAGCCAGATCGCGAAGGCCAGGGCGTCCTTGGGGTACTTGGTCTTGGCGAAGACCGCGGTGGTGGAGCCGCCCCAGTTGGCGTAGGCGGCGTCGCCCTTCTTCCACTGCGGCATGGGCACCACGCGCCACTTCCCCGCGGTCTTGGGGGCGTTGCCGACCAGCAGGGCGTCGCCCCAGCTGGCGCCGAGCCAGGAGGCCATGTCGCCGGTCTGGACGTCCTTGTACCAGGCGTTCTGCCGGTCCGGGATGGTCTTGATGAGCTTCCGGCGGACCAGCCCGTACCAGTAGTCGGCGACCTTACGGGTGGGCTCGTCGTCGATGGAGACGGTCCAGGTGTCGCCCTCGGTGCCGAACCAGCGCGCCCCGGCCTGCCAGGCGAGCCCCGCGAAGCGGTTGCCGTTGGTGGCCGAGAAGGTCTCGATCCAGGCGCCCTTCTTACGGATCGCGGTGGCCGCCGCCTCGTACTCGTCCCAGGTGGTGGGCGGCTCTATGCCCCACTTGTCGAAGAGGTCCTGACGGATGAACAGGCCCATCGGGCCGGACGCCTGCGGTACGGCGTAGACGGCCTTGCCGAAGACCGACTGCTGCCACTGCCAGCCGATGAACTTGTCCTTGTGGTCGGCGACCCCGTACTTGGTCAGGTCCAGCAGCCCGTTGTCGATGAGGAAGCTGGGCACGACGGGGTATTCGATCTGGCCGAGGTCCGGCGGATTGCCCGCCTTGATGGCGGCGTGCATCTTGGCGTACTGGGCGCCGTCGACGGCCGAGACCTTCTCGACCTTGACCCGCACCTCGGGGTTCTTGCTGTTCCACAGGGCGACGGGCTTGTCGATGCCCGGCACCCAGGACCAGAAGGTCAGGGTGATCTTCTCGCCCTTCTTGCGGCCCTTGGGCTCATCACCCCCGTCGTCGTCCGAGCCGCAGCCCGCGAGGGCGAACCCGGCGGCCGCGGCGGCCGCGCCGCCGAGGACCGCGCGGCGCGGCGTGCCGTGCGTCCAGGTGTTCCGGTTTCGTGCGGTGTCGCTCATACCAGCTCCTCCGTCGGAATGCGCCGGAATGTGATGGTCGAGTAGGCGCTGAAGTCGCCGGTCTCGTAGAGCAGTCCGACCGTGGCGTCGTCGAGCCGGACCAGATCGGAGTAGGCGGCGGGCAGGCCGTTCACGGTGTGGCTCGGCCGCCAGGTGACGCCGCCGTCAAGGCTGGTGCGGACGGTCATCAGCGCCCGGTACGCGGGGTCGGCGGGGCCGGAGAAGAGCAGCACGTCCGGCTCGCCGAGGTGCAGCACGCTGCACTCCACGACGGGCGCGACCAGACCGGCCTGCGGCCGGAAGGGGAGGTCCAGGGTGGCGCCGCCGTCGCCGGAGTGGGCGTCGGCGCGGGTGCCGGGCGCGGTGGCGTCGGTGCGGGTGTTGAAGTAGACCCGGCCGTCGGGGAGTTGGGCGGCGGTGGTCTCGTTGACGTTGACGTAGCCGTCGGGGTTGTCGTCCACGTACCCGATCCGCCAGGTGGCGCCGTCGTCGTCGCTGAGCAGGTCGTGCCCGCCGTTGTACCGCCCCTCGGTGCCGTCGTCGCCGGGGACGGTCGGGGGCAGGGAGTGGTTGGCGGGGATGACGATCCGGCCCGCGTGGGGGCCGTACCGCAGCTGGAGGGCGTGGCCGGGGGTGGTGGCGTACCAGCGCCATTCTGGCCGCTTGGTGCTCGCGGTGATCTCCCGGGCCTCGCTCCAGGTCGCGCCGTCGTCATCGCTGTACGTCAGCCACACCCGCCGCCCGTCGGCCGCGCTCACCTCGCCGCGCCGGATCCGGTCCTCGGTGGCGGAGGCGGCGCTGCGGACGTGCACCAGCAGGACGCGGCCGTCGTTCGGGCCGCCGTCGAGGACGACGGGGGCGGGGTTGCCCGCCGTTCCGTCGCCGTTGCGGGCGACGATCTGTAAGGCGCCCCAGGTGCGTCCGCCGTCGGCCGACCGCTTGAGTACGAGGTCGATATGGCCGTCGTCGGCGGAGGAGTCCACCCGACCCTCGGCGAAGGCGAGGACGGTGCCGTCGTGGGTCAGCACGGCTGCCGGGATCCGGTAGCTCGCATAGCCCTCGGTCCCCGCCCGGAACGGAACGGACACCTCGTACGAGCGTGCCGCCCCCGTGCTGACTGTCATCAGACCTCCCGATGCCCCGTCGCAATCGAGTGCCGAGTCAGATAAATGGGACGTAGGACGTCCCTTGTGTGCGGCGACCTTAGGGTTTGCCTCACAGAGCGTCAAGAGACGGCGCATGAACAGTTGGAGACGCGGATGTGGTGCGCGTGGGCGCCGGGCGCGGGGCGGGTCGACGGCATGCCCGGCGCATATGCCCCGAACGGGTGAGCCGGGCCCGAAACGCGCCCGCCGGGGCGCGGGCCGGGGCAGGATCCGGATGCCATGGACGCCGTAAGGGTCGCGCTGCTGCGCGAAGTCCTCGCCGGAACGGAATGGCTCCAGGCCACCCGCCGCTTCGCGGGCTCGCTACGGGCCTCGGTCGGACCGCGCGCGGGCGGGCTGCTGCTGGTCGGCAGCGAGGCCTACGAACCGTGGCACCTGGCCGCGCACCTCGACGACGAGGCGGCCTGGTCCGGGCTGCCCGAGCTGTCCCCCACCCTCGTCCGCCACCGGGTGCCGGAGGGCGGCGCCGTCCCCGCGCACCTGGCGGTCGGGCTCGGGCGGCTGGAGCGGGCGGGCCGCGGGGAGACGCTGCTGGTGGTCGCGCCGGACGACCCCGGGGCCGGGCTGCTGGAGCGGGTGAACGACGCCCGCCGGGGCGGGGCCACCGTGCTCGCCCTCGACGGCGGCGACGCCGAGCTGCACGCCCTGGCCCATGACGCGCTGTCCGCCCCCGCGGGCGGCGAACTCGACCTCGACACCCTCCAGCACCTGGTCAGCGCGGCCGCCGGCGAGAACAGCCTGCCGCGCCCGGGCCGTCGCCGCTTCCAGGACCGGCTGGCCCGGCTGGCGGAGCACTTGGCGGCGCCGCCACCGGCGCATTGGTGAGGGCGGCGTACGGACTGCGGCCCACGGACTGGTGACCGCGCCCACGGGCCGTAATTCGGTTGCCCGGCACGGCGGCCCGGCCGGACGATGTCACCTCGTGACCCTGACCGACCAGGACGAGCCCCCGGCGCCCCGCGCACCGCGGCGGGCTCGCGCGCTGCTGCCCGATCTCGCCCCGTGGCGCTCCTCCCGCGACTTCCGGCTGCTGTGGACCGCGGGGCTGGTGACCGCCTTCGGCAGCTTCCTGACGATGGTGGCGCTGCCGCTGCAGATCAAGGAGTTGACGGGCTCCGCCGCCGCGGTGGGCGCGATCGGGGCGGTCGAGCTGGTGCCGCTGATCGTCTGCGGGCTGTACGGCGGCGCGCTGGCCGACGCCGTCGACCGGCGGCGGCTGATCCTGCTCACCGAGGCCGGGCTCGGGCTGCTCTCCGCGCTGCTGCTGGTCAACAGCCTGCTGCCGGACCCCATGCTGTGGCCGCTGTATGTGGTGGCCGCGCTGACCAGTGCGCTGACCGGGCTCCAGCGCCCCGCCATCGACGCGGTGGTCGCCCGGATCGTCCCGCACGGCCAGCTGACCGCGGCCGCCGCGCTCAACTCGCTGCGCTGGCAGCTGTCCGCGATCGCGGGGCCCTCGCTCGCCGGGGTCGTCGTGGCGTACGCCGGGCTGCCGCTCGCCTACGGCCTCGATCTGCTGACCTTCGCCGCCTCCGGGCTGCTGGCCCTCCGGCTGACCTCCGCGCCGCCCGCGCACGACGCCGAACCGCCGTCGCTGCGCGCGATTGGCGAGGGCGCGCGCTACGCCTGGCGGCGCAAGGAGCTCCTGGGCACCTACGCCGTGGACATGGCCGCCATGTTCTTCGCCTTCCCGAACGCGATCTTCCCCTTCCTCGCCGACGATCTGGACGCGCCCTGGGCGCTGGGCCTGATGTACGCGGCGGGTTCGATCGGCTCGGTGGTGGTCAGCGCGACCAGCGGCTGGACGTCCCGGGTGCACCGCCACGGCCGGATGGTGGTCGCGGGCGCGGCCGTCTGGGGCCTGGCCATGGCGGCGGCCGGGTGGCTGTCCAACGTCTGGCTGGTGCTGCTGTGCCTGGCCGTGGCGGGCGGCGGGGACATGGTCAGCGGGCTGTTCCGATCCACGCTGTGGAACCAGACGATCCCGGAGAAGCTGCGCGGCCGACTGGCCGGTATCGAGCTGCTCTCCTACGCCACCGGCCCCCAGCTGGGCCAGGTCCGGGCCGGTTCCATGGCGGGCTGGGTGGGCGTACGGGCCTCGGTCTGGTCCGGCGGGCTGGCGTGTGTGGCCTCGGTCGGCCTACTGGCCCTGGCGCTGCCCCGCCTGATGGCCTACGACGCCCGGACGGACGAACACGCGCAAGCCGCCAGAGCGGCCGCGCCCAGCTACTGAGGTGGAACTCGTGATGTCGCCGGGTTGCTCAGGTGAGTCTGATGGTCGGGGCGGTCTCGGTGAGGCAGCAGTCCATGACCAGACCGCCGGCCGCCGCCGATTACCGGGTGCGCTCAGTGCGGTCGTCGTACTCTTCGCGGGCGGTGATGACTTCTTCGATGTGCAGCACGGACCACTCGGTGAGCGCCTTCAGCGGTTCCCGCAGCGTCTGGCCGAGCGCGGTCAGCTCATACTCCACGTGCGGCGGCACCTCTGGGTAGACGGTCCGGCTGACCAGCCCGTCGCGTTCGAGGGTGCGCAGCGTCTGGGTGAGCATCTTCTCGCTCACACCCGCCAGCGCCTGCCGGAGCTGGCCGAACCGGGAGGTCCCGTTCCGGCCGAGTTCGCCCAGCACCAGGACCGCCCACTTGCTGCCGATCTGGTCGAGCAGGTCCCGCGACGGGCAGCCGCGCTCGTACGGATCGAATGACGGTATGGGCCCGGTCACGTTCTCGGCAGCAGCCACAGGGCTCACCTCAATGCTATCGGTCGGGTAAGTACCGTACCAACGAGTGGCTACTCCCCAAGAGAGAGTGTCCAGGTCATTCTTGTGTCCATCCCGCCGCGGACAAACCGCGGCAGGCGTGCGAGGCACGCGCGGAAGGAAGGAATGACCATCATGTCGATCGTCGTCACCGGAGCCACCGGTCAGCTGGGCAGGCTCACCGTCGAGGCACTGCTGCGGCGCGGGATCCCGGCCGCGGACATCATCGCGACCGGCCGGGACATCGCCAGGATCAAGGACCTGGCCGACCGAGGCATCACGGTACGCCGCGCCGACTTCGCGGACACCGACGGCCTGACCAAGGCATTCGCGGGGGCGGACAGGCTGCTGCTGATCTCGGCCTCGGTCCCCGTGGGCGAGCGGGTCGCCAACCACCGCCGCGTGATCGACGCCGCGGCGTCCGCAGGCGTGTCGCTCGTGGCGTACACGAGCACGACGCACGCGGACACGGCCACCACCGTCCTCGGTGCCACGCACGGCGAGACCGAGAAGTATCTGCGGGACCGCGGAATCCCCAGCGTGATGCTGCGCAACAGCTGGTACCTGGAGAACTACACCATCCAACTGCCGCAGATCCTGCAGAACGGCGCCGTCGTCGGCGCCGCGGGCGAGGGGCGGATCAGCGCAGCGTCCCGCGCCGACTACGCCGAGGCCGCAGCGACCGTCCTCACCACCGAAGGCCACACCGGCGCCGTGTACGAGCTCGGCGGCGACGAATCCTTCACCCTGACTGAGCTCGCCGCCGCGATCTCCGCTGCGGCCCGACAGCAGGTTACCTACGCTGACCTCCCGGTGGCCGACTTCGCCCAGGCACTGGCCGCCGCGGGCCTACCCGCCGAGCTGGCGCAAGTCCTCGCTGACGCTGACCGCGGCATGAACCGCGGCGAGATGTACACCGACTCCGGCGACTTGCGCCGCCTGATCGGCCGCCCGGCCGTGACCCTGGCCGAGGCCCTCGCGGCCGCCCTGCATCACTGAGGTTGAACCCGTGATGTGGCCGGGTTGCTCAGGTGGGTCTGATCGTCAGGCCGCTCTCGGCGAGGCAGCCGTCCATGAGTTCGCTGCGGTACTGGATGTGCCGTAGAGCCGGCGCCGGCTACGGGTGCACCATGCCCCCCGTACGGTGACGCGGTACGAGCCCCGTCCCGAGGCTCCCAGGGCCCGACCGCGAGGGTACGCGGCGGAGGAACGGCACGCCGCCGGAAGCTAGGCGTCGCCGCCTCGGGGCTCGTCGTCGCGCCAGCGCGGGTCGTTCCGCCATTCCTCATTGCGCTCGCGCGCCGTCTCCATCGCGCGGGCGGCCTCCGCCGGGGAGGCGTACGGGCCGAGGCGGTCGGCGGCGCGGCATTCCGGGCCCTCCTCGACCTTCTGGTGCCTGATGCAGTAGTACCACTCGCCGGGCTTGCCGGCGGTCCCTCTCCTGAACAGCGCCATCCCGGCCCCGACCTTCCCGCTCGTACTCCCTTGCGGCCATGCTGCCCCATGCGCCGCCGATACACTCGCTGATATGTCTGGCCAGTCGCTTCTAGTCCCGGGGAAGCTCTCCCCCACCCGCACCGTCCCCGCCTCGATCCCGCGTCCGGAGTACGTCGGGAAGGAGGGCCCCGCTCGTTACGACGGGCCCGAGGTCCAGGACGCCGAGACGATCGAGCGCATGCGGATCGCCGGGCGGATCGCCGCGCGGGCGATGGAGGAGGCCGCCAAGCTGATCGCCCCGGGGGTCACCACGGACGAGCTGGACCGGGTGGCCCACGAGTACATGTGCGACCACGGCGCGTACCCCTCGACGCTGGGCTACCGCGGGTTCCCCAAGTCCCTGTGCAGCTCGGTCAACGAGGTCATCTGCCACGGCATCCCCGACACCACCGTCCTGAGGGACGGCGACATCGTGAACCTCGACGTCACCGCCTACATCGGCGGGGTACACGGGGACAACAACGCCACCTACCTGTGCGGCGAGGTGGACGAGGAGTCGCGGCTGCTCGTCGAGCGCACCCGGGAGTCCCTCAACCGCGCGATCAAGGCCGTCAAGCCGGGCCGCCGGATCAACATCATCGGCCGGGTCATCGAGTCGTACGCCAAGCGGTTCGGCTACGGCGTGGTCCGCGACTTCACCGGCCACGGGATCAACACCTCGTTCCACTCCGGCCTGATCGTGCCGCACTACGACAGCCCGCACCACACCACCGAGATCAAGCCGGGGATGACGTTCACCATCGAGCCGATGCTGACGCTCGGCACCCATGAGTACGACATGTGGGAGGACGGCTGGACCGTGGTCACCAAGGACCGCAAGCGGACGGCGCAGTTCGAGCACACGCTGGTGGTGACCGAGACCGGGGCGGACATCCTCACCCTGCCGTAGCGGCCGGGGCATCCTGCCTACCGCCCGCTACTCCGAGCAGCTGTGGTTCGTCTACCGCGCCCTGGAATCCCCGGCCGACGCGCTCGCGGCGGACCCCGTGGCGGGTCCGTTCCTCCGGCCGGAGCTGGCCCGCCTGGCCGAGCTGGAGCGCGATCTGGCCCACCTCGGCGGCCCGGACTGGCGCGGTGACCTCACCGCGCTGCCCGCCACGGAGGCGTACGCGGCGCGGGTCGCGGAGTGCGCCCGCGACTGGCCGGCGGGCCATGTCGCCCACCACTACACCCGCTACATGGGCGATCTGTCCGGCGGCCAGATCGTCCGGGACACGGCGGAGAAGACCTGGGGCTGCCCATAAGAGGCGTGCGTCACTCTTCCCGGAATGCGAACCGCATCAAATCAGCCAACTTGGCCAAACCTTTGCCACCCCTAGAGCACTCCTTGACCTTACACAGGATCCACACAGGCAAGGCTCAGTTAAGTTAGGCCAGCCTTATCCGACCGCCGTACGTCCGTCCTGTCCTGCCTGCCCTGATTCCGTCTGGAGCCCGAATGCGAGCCGCTCGCACCTCCGTTGTCGCCGCGATATCGGCGCTGACGACGATCACCGCCGTCGCCGGATGCGCCCAGAAGTCCGACGCCAAGGACTCGGACGCCATCCAGGTCACCGCCTCCGACAGCGCGTGCGAGGTCTCCAAGACCTCCTTCCCCGCCGGGCATGTGAAGCTCGCGGTGGAGAACAAGGGCTCCAAGGTCACCGAGGTCTATGTCTACGCCCCGGGCGACCGGATCGTCACCGAGCGGGAGAACATCGGCCCCGGCACCCGCGCATCGATCAACGCCGAGGTCAAGGCCGGTTCGTACGAGATCGCCTGCAAGCCCGGGATGAAGGGCCACGGCATCCGCCAGAAGGTGTCCGCCACCGGCAAGGGCAAGCCGGCCAAGCGCGATCCGCGGCTGGACAAGGCGGTGGCCGCGTACCGGACGTACGCCCAGAAGCAGGCCGATGACACGCTGCCCGCCGCCCAGAAGTTCGCCGACGCGATTCTGAAGGACGACCTCGAGGGCGCCAAGAAGCTCTACGCGCCCTCGCGCATCGGCTGGGAGCGCACCGAGCCGGTCGCCGAGTCCTTCGGCGATATCGACCCCAAGGTGGACGTGCGCGAGGACGGCCTGGAGAAGGGCCAGAAGTGGACCGGCTGGCACCGGCTGGAGAAGTCGCTGTGGCAGGCCAAGAAGATCACCGCGGCCGACCATGACCTCGCCGACCAGCTCATCAAGGACCTGAAGGACTGGCAGAAGCGCGTCGGCACCGCCGACATCACCCCCACCGGCATGGCCAACGGCGCCAAGGAGCTGCTGGACGAGGTGCAGACCGGCAAGGTCACCGGTGAGGAGGAGCGCTACAGCCACACCGACCTGGTGGACTTCAAGGCCAACGTCGAGGGCGCCGAGACCTCGTACAAGCTGCTCAAGCCGGTGGCGGCCGGACACGAACCGGAGCTGGCCAAGGAGCTCGACAAGCAGTTCGCGGCCGTCGCGAAGCTCCTGGACCAGTACCGCGAGGGCGATGGCTTCGTGTCGTACGACACCGTCTCGGAGTCCCAGCGCAAGAAGCTGTCCGACGCGGTCAACGCGCTGGCCGAACCGCTGTCCCGGCTCGCCGCCGCCGTCGTCACCAAGTGAGGGGGCCGGGCATGACCGACGAGGCCAACACGGCTCCCTCGCGCCGGGCGCTGATCGGCTGGGGCGGCGCCGGGCTCGCGCTCGGCGCCGCGGCCGCCGGGGGCGCGGCGGCCGCGCTGAGCGGCGGCGCGGACGACACCCGGACGGTGGCCGACAGCGGCGGCGCGGTGCCCTTCTACGGCGCGCACCAGGCGGGGATCGCCACCGCGGTCCAGGACCGGCTGCACTTCGCGGCGTTCGACGTCACCACCGACGACCGCGCCGAGCTGATCGCGCTGCTGAAGGAGTGGACGAAGGCGGCGGCCCGGATGACCCAGGGCCACGCGGTCGGCGGCGGCGCGGTGAGCGATCTGGCGGAGGCCCCGCCGGACGACACCGGCGAGGCGCTGGGCCTCAAGGCGTCCCGGCTCACCCTCACCATCGGCTTCGGGCCCACCCTCTTCCGGGACAAGAAGGGCAAGGACCGCTTCGGCATCGCCGACCGCCGCCCCGAGGCGCTGATCGACCTGCCCGCCTTCCCCGGCGACAACCTCGACCCGGCGCGCAGCGACGGCGATCTGTGTGTGCAGGCGTGCGCGGACGACCCGCAGGTGGCCGTGCACGCCATCCGCAACCTGGCCCGGATCGGCATGGGCAAGGTGGCCATCCGCTGGTCGCAGCTGGGCTTCGGCAAGACGTCCTCGACCACGCCGGACGCCCAGACCCCGCGCAACATGATGGGCTTCAAGGACGGCACCCGGAACATCGCGGGCACCGACACCGCCGCCCTGGACAAGCATGTGTGGGTGAGCGAGAAGGCGGGCCCGGCGTGGCTGGCCGGCGGCTCGTACCTGGTGGCGCGGCGCATCCGGATGCACATCGAGACCTGGGACCGGACCTCGCTGAAGGAGCAGGAGGACGTCTTCGGCCGGGACAAGGGCGAGGGCGCGCCGCAGGGAAAGCAGCGGGAGCACGACGAGCCGAACCTGAAGGCGATGCTGCCCACCGCGCACGTCCGGCTCGCGCATCCGGACTCCAACGGCGGGGCCCGGATCCTGCGCCGCGGCTACTCCTTCACCGATGGCACGGACGGTCTGGGGCGGCTGGACGCGGGGCTGTTCTTCCTCGCCTACCAGCACGACGTACGGGACGGGTTCGTGCCCGTACAGCGGCGGCTGGCGCGGACCGACGCGCTCAACGAGTACATCCAGCACGTGGGTTCGGCGCTCTTCGCGATCCCGCCGGGCGTCCGGGACGCGGACGACTGGTGGGGCAGGGCGCTGTTCTCGTGACGGACTCCCGCGGAAACCCTCGACGACAAGGAAGGCGAACCTCGTGTTCGGCAATTACCTGATCGGTCTGCGCGAAGGGCTCGAAGCCAGCCTGGTGGTCTGCATCCTGGTCGCCTATCTGGTCAAGACCGGGCGCCGGGAAGCACTGCGCCCGGTGTGGCTCGGGATCGCCGTCGCGGTGATCTTGAGCATGTCCTTCGGCGCGGCGCTGGAGTTCGGCTCGCAGGAGCTGACCTTCGAGGCGCAGGAGGCGCTGGGCGGCTCGCTGTCGATCCTGTCGGTGGGCCTGGTGACCTGGATGGTGTTCTGGATGCGCCGCACCGCCCGCCATTTGAAGTCCGAGCTGCACAGCAAGCTGGACGCGGCGCTCGCGATGGGCACCGGGGCGCTGGTGGCCACGGCCTTCCTCGCGGTCGGCCGGGAGGGCCTGGAGACCGCGCTGTTCGTGTGGACGGCGGTCCGGGCGAGCAACGACGGTACGGCGGACCCGCTGATCGGCGTGGTCCTGGGCCTGGTCACCGCGGTGGTGCTGGGCTGGCTGTTCTACCGGGGCGCGCTGCGGATCAACCTGGCGAAGTTCTTCACCTGGACCGGTGCGATGCTGGTCGTGGTGGCGGCGGGGGTGCTCGCGTACGGCTTCCACGACCTCCAGGAGGCCGACTGGCTGCCCGGGCTGCACTCGCTGGCCTTCGACATCAGCTCCACCATCGCGCCGGACTCCTGGTACGGCACGGTGCTCAAGGGTGTCTTCAACTTCCAGCCGGACCCGACCTGGCTCCAGGTGTGGATGTGGGCGCTCTACCTGGTCCCCACGCTCGCGCTGTTCCTCCGTCCCGGTAGGGTGTCGCCGTCCACAGCAGCCCCCACGAATCGGGAGCCGGAGCCCCATGACACGCAGGTCACCCCGTCGACAGCCGGCAGTTACGACCGCAGCGGTGGTACTGACGCTGGGGATGACGCTCACGGGGTGCATGACGGTGCACGGCGAGCGGGAAAACATTCCGTCGGTGGACAGGGCTGAGGCGCCGGGGGCGCTCAAGCGGTTCACCGACACGTACAACAAGGCGTACCGGGAGCTGGATCCGGCGCTGGCGAGCCAGGTGGAGACGGGCCCGCTGGAGGCCATCACCACGGCCGACCTCAAGGCCCAGCACGCGAGCTCGCCCGACGGCAACCCCAAGTACCCGTCGCTGGAGCTGTCCGACGTCACCTACCACATCCCCAAGCAGGTGGGCTGGCCGAAGTTCTTCGTCGCGGACACCGACAGCAACCGCGACGACAACCGCTGGCTGTTCGTCTTCACCCGCGGCGGTGCCGATGAGCCGTGGAAGGCCGCGTATCTGTCGATCCTCAGCCAGGACGAGGTGCCGGACTTCGCGGCCGACAAGGACGGCTGGGCCAAGCCGGTCCGGGCTTCGGGTCCGGCCCCGAAGCTGGCCACCCGGCCGGACAAGCTGAGCGCGGAGTACACCGACTACCTGATGACGGGCAAGGGCTCGGTCTTCGCCGATGGGCAGTCCACGTCGGGGCTGCGGGACACCCGGAAGAAGTACCTGCGCACGCCGAAGTTCTGGACCGAGTACATCGACAGCCCGGCGCAGGACGCGCGGAACGCCCCGGTGGGGCTGCGCACCTCGGACGGCGGGGCGATCGTGTTCTTCACCTCGCACCACCGGCAGAAGCAGACCATGGCGAAGGGGTTCCGGCCCAACCCGGATCCGCAGATCAAGGCGCTGATGACGGGGGAGGCGAAGAAGGCGGTGACGCTGACGAGGATCGCGGAGTCGGCGGTACGAGTTCCCGCGAAGGACGCGGCGGACCCGAAGGTGGTCTTCCTCAACCGCCTGGAGGGTGTGACGGCGGCGAAGGGCGAATAAGCACCGGGCCCGTGGGGTTTCGTTGTCGGGTGCGGGCCGGTGGGTGGGGTGTGCCCACCCGTTCCGCCAGGGGGCACCTCCCAGCGGTAGCTGGGGGAGGAACGATTGCCCACACCTAGGTCTCTATCGCCCCATGGGCCAGGCGGCCGTCTCCCGATCCTCGCCCGCGAAGCGGGCACACGCGTCCGTAAGTGCCTCAAGCAGCGTCAAGGGATCCGGCAGCGGCCGCTCCGGCCCGAGCACCCACCCCACATGCCCGTCCCCGGGCAACCTCGCGGGCGGCACCAGCACATAGCTCCCCCGGCAGTGCCACCGCAGCCCCGGATGCTCATCCATCGTCTCCGGATGGCAGTCCAGCTCACACGGCCACCACTCGTCCTCGTCGTCGGGCGTGCCCCGCGTGGCCGTGAAGAACAGCATCCGGCCCTGCTGGAGATCGCCACTGCTCGTGGCCACGGGCCCGACCTCGACCTCGGCCGCCCCCAGCCGCTCCAGGGCCAGCCGCCCCGCGTCCGCGGGCACGTCGAGCACATCGTGGACGATGCCGGTGGCGGTGATGAAGTTGGCCTGCGGATCGGCGCGCAGCCACTGCGCGACCTTGTCCGGATCGGTCGTCGCCTGGGTCTGCCAGGCGAACGAGACGGGGTGGCGGGCCGGGGTGGGACAGCCGATGCGGTCACAGGAGCAGCCGTAGCCGGAGGGGTGCGCGGCCGGCGCGAGCGGGAATCCCGCCGCCGCGGCGGCCATGAGCAGGTCCTCGCGGACGCTCCCGGCGCCCGCTCCCGTGCCCTGGTCGCCGCCCGCTCCGCTCCTCGGCCGACGCAGCCACTGGGAGAACCTGCCCTTGCGTTCCATCTACCGCCTCGCTTCACCGCCGATACCGGCGGTACCGCCGGTACCCGATCAATGCTGCCACCATCCTGCTCCGGACGTGGCCGGTGTCCGCATCCGGGGTGGGTGAGGGCACCCCGACCGGGTGTCGATATCAGGGCATAGGGTGCGTATCACCCCTAGCGTTCCGTTTATGATCAGCAGGCATTTTCTGACCGCCGTCGCGGTGCTCGGCCTCTCCATACCGGCGGCCGTCGCGGCCCACCCCACCGCTCGCCCGTCCGTACGACGCCTCATTCCTCCGGCCGCCGAACCGGCGCGCCTCGGCCTCCGGCCCGCGCTCACGACGCCGTCGTCCCGGAAGCCCGCCGTCGTCTACACCGCGCACCGCGGCGGCGCCCTGGAAGTGCCCGAGAACAGCATGTCCGGGCTGGCCACCGCCTTCAGCCGGCATGACGTCCAGGTCCTGGACTTCGACAGCCGCATGCTCGGGGACGGCACGCTCGTGGTGATCCACGACGCGACGCTGGACCGCACCACCGACCGGACCGGGCCCGTGCGGGCCCTCACCGCCGCCCAGTGGCGGGACGTCCGGCTGCGCCCCGACCCCTCCCTGCGCGGCACCTGGCGGCCCGAGCGGCCGCCGACCGTCGCCGAGGTGCTGGACCGGTTCGGTGGCCGGATCACCTTGATGGTGGAGGCCAAGGACCCGGAGAGCCTGCCGCGGCTGGCGAGGATGATCCGCGACCGGGGGCTGGTCCACTCCGTCTACGTCAACAGCAACCGCCCCGAGGTGGCCCGCGAGGCCCACCGCAAGGGGCTGCTGACCCAGCTGTGGCGGTCCGCCCGGCAAATGCGCACCGACACCCCGCGCGACTGGCGGGGGGTCGTCGATCTGCTGGACGTGGACTACCGGGCGCGCGACAAGGACGTACGGCGGGCCGTCGGGTCCGGGATACCGCGGGTGTGGGCGCACACCGTGGACACCCCGGCGCAGCGGGACCGGATGCTGCGGCTGGGCTGCGACGGCATCATCACGGACGCGCCGGGGCTGCTGGTCTCCACGCCCGTACGAACGCCGCGGGCGCTCGACGGGGGATGAGCGGCAGCGGGCGGTGGGCGTCGGCCACGCCCAGGCCGCCGCCGACGCCGCCCGAACCGACCAGCGGCCCCGGGCCGTGCGACGAGACCGCCCCGCGCGCCGCCGCCCTCGAGGGCAGCGGGCCCCCGCGAGGCGCCCCGGCCCAGACGGCGGCCCCGGCCCAGAC
>NZ_JACVYG010000075.1:0-41361 GCF_014712245.1 Streptomyces sp. 5-10 | reverse complement strand
GCCCCGCCCGGGGCCGCCCCGCCCGGGGCCGCGCCGCCCGGCGTCGCCCCGCCCAGGGCCCGCAGCACGGCCAGTCCGCGCGCGAGGGATTGGAGAAAGCCCGCTCCCAGCTCGCGCTTGGCCATCCGCGCGGGGTCCTCGCCGACGGCCGACGTCCCGCCCACGGCCGCCGAGGCCGCGCCCGCGGCGCCCCACGCCCGGCCGCCGACCGGGACCCGGGCCGACGGGCCCGATGACGGCGCACCCAGGGCCGACTCCGTGCGGGTTTCACCCACCACGGGCGGCCCTCCCTCGGCGGCCGCCGCGGCCGGGCCGGGCGGTGTGGTGCCCGCCGCACCCGCGCCACCGCCCGCACCGGCTCCCCCACTCGGCGCGCCCGGAGCCGATCCGGGCACGCCGAACGCCCCCACGGCCCGCGGGACCGGAACAGCCGAAGCGGCCGAAGCGGCTGGAACAGCCGAAGCGGCCGAAGCCGTTGAAGCAGCCGATACCGCAGGCCGCCGCCGCGGAGCCGCCAAAGCCGCCTCCATCGCGGGAACTTCCGCGCCCAGCGGCCCCAGCACCGCCGCCCGCAGCGAGTCCACGTCATGGCGGCTGGTGTGGCTGACCACGTTGACCGCGCAGACGATGCGGCCCGAGGCGTCCCGCACCGGAACGGACACCGCCACCAGGCCCGGTTCTATCAGCTGGTCGTCGACGGCCCAGCCGTCGCGGGCGGCCTCCTTGACGCGGGCCTCGAAGTCCTCGCCGTCCTCGCCGGTGGCGGGCCGGTGGCGGGCCGGTACGGCCGGGAAGGCGGTGTCCAGGGGGTCGTCGGCGCGGCGGGCGCGCCAGGCGGCCCAGTCGGCCCCGGACCACTCGGTGGCGAAGAGCGCGCCGGGCGAGCAGCGCTCGGCGGGGAGCAGATCGCCGATCCGGAAGGCGAGGGACATGGTGCGGCGGCGGGTGACCTGGACGACGAAGCGCACCCCGACGCCGTCGGGGACGGCGACCGAGACCGACTCGTCCAGCCCGTCCGCGAGCCGCTCGGCGAACGGGCCGAGCGCGGCGGGCAGTCCGCTCGCGGCCAGATACGCGTTGCCCAGCTCCATCAGCCGGACCGCCAGACCGATGTCGCGGCCGTCGAGCGTGACGTAACCGAGCTGTTCGAGCGTGCCCACGACGCGGTCGACCACGGACCGGGCGAGCCCGGTGCCGCGCACGAGATCGCCGGGCCGGACCGTCGTCCGTCCCTCGTGCGCGGCCAGCCGGGTCAGCTCACGCAGCACGGCGAGACCGCGCTCGAGAGGCCCGACGGGGCCATTGACAGGTGGTGACACCGGGCTGAAACTCATCACCAGCCGATTATGAACGAAGTTTCACTCAGCGAACAAGCGGGCGGAGAAGTACCGAAGAAGTAGCCGACCGCAGACACCACCACCGCCCTCGGACCGCAGCCACCACCGCCGCCATCGGGCCGCAGGCGCCACCACCGCGATATGGACCAGCAGACGGACCACCACAGCAAGGGGACGATGTGATGCGCACGACCGTCGGCATCATCGGCGGCGGGCCCGCCGGGCTGCTGCTCGCCCGGCTGCTGCACCGCGCCGGGATCGACTGCGTGGTGCTGGAGAGCCGGGACCGGGCGTATGTCGAGCGGCGCCAGCGGGCCGGGATCCTGGAGCAGGGCACCGTGGATGTGCTGCGGGAGTGCGGCGCCGGTGGGCGGCTGGACCGCGAGGGGCTGCCGCACCGCGGCATCGAGCTGCGCTTCGAGGGCCGCGGCCACCGCGTGGACTTCCCCTCCGCCACCGGCGGCAAGTCGGTGATGGTCTACGCCCAGACCGAGATCGTCAAGGATCTGATCGCGCTCCAGCTGGAGGAGCCGGGCGGTCCCCCGCTGCTGTTCGAGGCCGAGGCGCTGGCCATCGAGAAGCCGGACTCCGCCGCGCCCGTCATCCGCTTCCGCCACGAGGGCCGCGAGCAGACCCTGAGCTGCGACTACGTGGCGGGCTGCGACGGCTTCCACGGCATCGCCCGGCGCACGATCCCCGCCGACCGGGTGCGCACCTTCGAGCACGCCTACCCCTACTCCTGGCTCGGAGTGCTGGCCGATGTGGCGCCGTCCTGCGAGGAGCTGATCTACGCCCGCCATCGGCGCGGCTTCGCCCTGCACAGCATGCGCTCCCCGCACGTCTCCCGGCTCTACCTCCAGGTGCCGGGCGGCACCGACCCCGGCGACTGGTCCCATGAGCGGATCTGGGACGAGCTGTCGGCCCGCTTCGCGCTCGACGGGGACTGGACGCTGGAGCGCGGCCCGATCACCGCCACCTCGGTCACCCCGATGCGCAGCTTCGTCCAGGAGCCGATGCGCCACGGCCGGCTCTTCCTGGCGGGCGACGCGGCGCACATCGTGCCGCCCACCGGCGCCAAGGGGCTCAATCTGGCCGTCAGCGACGTGATCACGCTGGCCCGGGCGCTCATCCACCACCAGGAGACCGGCTCGCCCGAACTGCTGGACGGCTATTCGCGGACCTGTCTGCGCCGGGTGTGGCAGGCCGAGCGGTTCTCCTACTTCATGACGGACACGCTCCACCGCCGCCCGGACGAGAGCCCGTTCGAGGAGCGGGAGCGGATCGCGCGGCTGGAGCGGATCGCCTCCTCCCCCACCGCCTCCGCCGAGCTCGCCGAGAACTACGTCGGGCTCCCGCTCTCATGACCGCCTCCGGCCCCCTCACCCCCATCAGCCCACCGGGCACCCGCGCCACCGGCGACCGGGACGGCGGCCGCTCGGTCGCGGGCCGGATGCTGGCGGTCCTCGACGCCTTCGACGCCTCGCACCGCTCGCTGTCCCTCACCGCCCTCGCCCGGCGCGCCGGGCTGCCGCTGGCCACCGCGCACCGGCTGGTCGCCTCGCTCACCCGCTGGGGCGCCCTGGAGCGCGACGCCACCGGGGCGTACCACATCGGGCTGCGGCTGTGGGAGGTGGCGACGCTCTCGCCGCGCGGGGTCGGGGTGCGCGAGGCGGCCCTGCCGTTCATGGAGGACCTGTACGAGGCCACCCACGAGAACGTCCAGCTCGCCGTGCGGGACGGCCTGGAGGTGGTCTACGTCGAGCTGATCTCGGGGCACTCGGCGGTCCAGGTGCGCACCCGGGTCGGCAGCCGCTGGCCGCTGCACGCGACCGGCGTCGGTCTGGTGCTGCTCGCGTACGGGCCGCCACGGCTGTACGAGCGGGTGTGCGCCCGCCCGCTGCGCCGCTATACGGAGCTGACGATCCAGGACCCGCACCGGCTGCGGGCCACCCTGGCCGAGGTGCGGCGCACCGGGATCGCCGTCAGCGACCGGCAGATCACCATGGACGGGCTGTCCATCGCCGCCCCGGTGCGCGGACCGGGCGGGGAGGTGGTGGCCTCGCTGTCGGTGGTGGTGCCGGCCGCGGAGGGGCGGGCCCCGGGGCTGATCCCGGCCGTACGGGTCGCCGCCCACGGCATCTCCCGTACCCTCGCCGCCGCCCTGGGGCAAGACCCCGTCGCGGAGGCTTCCGGTCCGTGAAAGACCCGCGAACGCGCCTTGCCGCGCCCGATGTCCGGCCACATCCTGTGTGGCACCGAATTCCGTGTGGCACCAACCGCGCCGCCGAGCCTGAACGCCCAGGCCCGAGAGGGGACATGGAGACATGCCCGAAGTGACCGCAGAGCCCACCGCGCAGGGCCGGGAGGCGCCCCGCGGCGGCTGGCAGCCGTACCACACCCTGTGGGCCATGCTGCTGGGCGGCTGGCTGTTCAGTTACGCCGACCGCACCATCACCGGCCCGGTCGTCACCTGGCTGATCGAACACGACCACGGCATGCTGGGCTCCGCCAGCCATCCGCACGCGCTCGGCGGTCTGATCGGCAGCCTCTTCTTCGCGGGCTACATGCTCACCCAGTTCCCCGGCGGCTACCTCGGCGACCGCTTCGGGCACCGCACCATGCTCGCGGTCTCGCTGCTGTGGGCGGGGGTCGCGACGCTGGCCAGTGGCCTGATCAGCGGGTTGATCGCCTTCGTGGTGCTGCGGGTGCTGACGGGGCTCGGCGAGGGCGTCTTCTACTCCAACGACCGCTCGCTGATCGCCCAGCGCACCCCGCCCGCCAAGGCCGGTCTGGGCATGGGCGTGGCCATCACCGGGCTGTCCATCGGGCTGACGGTCGCGACCATCAGCGCGCCGTACCTGATCGACTGGGGCGGGGAGGTGTTCGGCGAGGAGGACGCCTGGCGGATGCCGTTCCTGGTGCTGGGCGCCGCGACGCTCGCGTTCGGCTGGGCCACGGCGGTCTATATGCGCCGCATCGGCGGCCCGCTCAAGGCCACCGGCTCCACGCTGCGGCTGCTGGGGATCTCGGCGGTGCTGTGCGCCGCGGTCATGGCGGTCTATCTGATCGCCGACGGGGCGGGGATGCCGAGCTGGGGCGTGGCCATCCTCGAGTGCGTGCTGGCGTTCGTGCTCATCGGGGCGATCTTCGCCCGGCGCAGCGGCCGGCTGGGCGCGGTCTCGCGGAACCGCAATGTGCTGCTGCTCAGCTTCGCCTTCATCGCGGTCATGTGGAACCTGTGGTTCTTCAGCTTCTGGTCGGTGTCGATCGTCGCGGACGCCGCCCACAGCTCGTTCCAGAACGCCGCGCTGGTGGCCACCTTCAACGCGGGCGCGGGCATCCTCGGCTTCCCGGCCGGGGGCATGCTCTCGGACCGGGCGAAGGCCCGCGGGTGGGGGCGGCGGCCGCTGCTGATCGCGTTCACCGTGGTCCAGGGGGTGCTGGTGCTGGTGTTCGCCGCGTATCTGCAGACCCATGAGAAGCCCTCCCTCTGGGTGATGTCCGTCCTGCTCTTCGTCACCAGCCTGTTCTTCAACGCGCTCCAGCCGATGGCGCACGCGCTGCTGAACGATGTGGTGGACGCGGCCGAACGCGGTGCGGCCTTCGGCCTGTTCAACCTGGTCGGGGAGATCGGCGCGGTGGTCAGCCCGGCGCTCAGCGGCACCCTCTTCGACCACTACGGCAGCTGGACGCACGCGGTCTACATCGACGGCGCGCTGATGCTCGTCAGCGCGGTGCTCTACATGCTCATCCGGGAGCAGACCTCGCGCGCTTAACTTGGTGCCCCATAGCCGGACATCAATGGCGGAGGGGCATACATGACGGCGGCACGACGCATGGTGGTCATCGGAGGCGACGCGGCGGGCATGTCCGCCGCGTCGCGGGCGCGCAGGCTCAAGAGCCGGGGCGAGCTGGAGATCCTCGCCTTCGAGCGCTCCCCGTTCACCTCGTACTCGGCCTGCGGCATCCCGTACTGGGTCGGCGGGCTGGTGAACGGCCCCGACGAGCTGGTCGCCCGCACGCCCGAGACCCACCGGGGCCGCGGGATCGACGTACGGACCCACACCGAGGTCGTCGAGATCGACCTCCCCGGGCAGCGGGTCCTGGCGCGGGACCTCGATCCGCGCGGCGAGGGCGAGCAGTGGTACGGCTTCGACGACCTGGTCATCGCGACCGGCGCCCGGCCGCGCCGCCCCGGCATGCCCGGGATCGACGCCCCCGGCGTCCACGGGGTGCAGACCCTGGACGACGGGCGGGCGCTGCTGGAGTCCCTGGAGGCCACCCCGGTCGAGCGGGCGGTGGTGATCGGCGCCGGGTACATCGGGGTGGAGATGGCCGAGGCGCTCATGCGGCGCGGCTCCCAGGTGACCGTCCTGGAGCGCGGCGAACAGCCGATGTCCACGCTCGACCCCGACATGGGGCGGCTGGTGCGCGACGCGATGTCGGGGCTCGGCATCGACACCGTGACCGGCGCCGAGGTCACCGAGGTGGTCACGGGCGAGGAGGGCCGGGTGCGGGCGGTGGCCACCAAGGTGAGCGAATACCCCGCCGACCTGGTGGTCCTGGGCCTCGGGGTGGCCCCGGAGACCGGGCTCGCCCAGGAGGCGGGGCTTCCGGTGGGCGAGTACGGCGGGCTGCTGACCGATCAGGCCATGCGGGTGCGCGGTTACGACAACATCTGGGCGGGCGGTGACTGTGTCGAGGTCCTCGACCTGGTGTCCGGCCGCACCCGGCACATTCCGCTGGGCACCCACGCCAACAAGCACGGGCAGGTCATCGGCTCCAATGTGGGCGGCGACTACGCGACCTTCCCCGGTGTCGTCGGCACGGCGGTCAGCAAGGTCTGCGATCTGGAGATCGCCCGCACCGGGCTGCTGGAGGCCGAAGCGGCCGCCGTGGGGCTCCAGTTCGAGGCGGTCACGATCGAGGCCACCAGCCGCGCCGGGTACTACCCGGAGACCCGGCCGATGACGGTGAAGATGCTCGCCGAGCGGCGCACGGGACGGCTGCTCGGCACGCAGATCGTCGGCCGCGAGGGCGCGGGCAAGCGGGTCGACGTAGCGGCCGTCGCGCTGACCGCCGGGATGACGGTGGAGCAGATGACGGCACTGGACCTGGGCTACGCCCCGCCGTTCTCGCCGGTGTGGGACCCGGTACTGGTAGCGGCGCGCAAGGCGGCGGCGACCGTAAGGGCGGCAGAGCACCGCTGAGCCTGCCGTGCGCTCTTCCAGGGTGTCCGACGGATCNCGGCAGAGCACCGCTGAGCCTGCCGTGCGCTCTTCCAGGGTGTCCGACGGATCGTGCCGCCTGCGGCGGGCTGCTCCCCTCCCCGCCCCTCCCCACAACCGGGGCTCCGCCCCGGAACCCCGCTCCTCAAACGCCGGAGGGGCTGATTGGCAGCGCCCCGCCCCTTCCCGCGGCGCCGATATGCGGCTCCGCCGCGAGGGCAGGGGCTTCGCCCCTGGACCTCGGGGTCTGGGGCGGAGCCCCGGTGGGGGCCGGGGGCGAAGCGCCAGCGAGGCCGGGGGCAAGCCCCGGATAGGGGCCGGGGGCAAAACCCCGGATGGGCTGTGGGGCAAAGCCCCAGGAGGGGCCTGGGGCGAAGCCCCAGATGGGGCCCGGGGCGAAGCCCCGGACGGGGCCCGGGGCGAAGCCCCGGACGGGGCCCGGGGCGGAGCCCCGGATGGGGTCTGGGGCGGAGCCCCAGTTTCGGGAAGGGGCGGGGAGGGGAGCAGCCCGCCGCAGGCGGCAGGCCCCGTGACCCCCCGCGTCGCCGATCAGCCCGCGCCGTCGATGATCCGCAGCGCAACCCCCACCCGCCCGGCCACATGGCGGGGGCAGCTCCACGCCTCCGGATCGAAGTGCGGCTCGGGCGTGGCGTACTCCCCCGGCGCGTACAGATGGTTGAGATGGGCGCCGTAAGGGTCCTCGTGGAAGCCGAAGTGACGGCGGCCCGCCAACTCGGCCAGCACCTCCCAGGGGTGCGCCTCCCCATGCGGACAGGACCCGGCCGCCGGATCGGTCCGCACCGCGCCGAGGATCGCCCGCAGATCCCGGTGGACGGCCTCGGGCGGGGCCTCCTCGCCTGAGGTCACCGACCAGCAGGCCACCAGCAGCAGCACCAGCCGCTCGCGCGGGTCGGACGGACCCGCCGCGAACCGCCGCGCGGCCCACAGCCCGGCGTCCTCCGCGGCCTGCCCGTCCCGGCAGCGGAAGCGCACGGCGTGGGTGAGCCGCTCGATGTCGAGCCGGCCGTCGGGGCGCAGCAGCACCTCGTCCAGGTGGGTGGTGTCCCGGAGGCCGAAGAGCCGCTCGCGGCCGGCGCGCAGATGGTCCAGCGCCTCGCGGGCGATCGCGGCGAGGAACGCGGGGCACAGCCACGCCTCCAGCGGCGCCGTCTCCAGCTCCTCGCGGTGCCAGTGGCGGTAGACGCCCCGGCCGCCGGGGCTGAGCAGATGGATGCCCACGGTGGCCTGTTCCGCGGTGTCCCGGCCGACCTCGGGGTGCTCGCCCTCGCCGTGCGCGCAGGACGCGTCACCGAGGCCGGGCAGCACCGCCTCCAGGGCGTCCACCATGGTGTCCAGGACCCGCCGGTCGCGGATCCGGCCGCTGGCCGCGTACCAGCAGGCGGCGTGCAGGACGACCACGAGCCCGGCGCGGTGGTAGCCCAGGGGGTTGGCGACCAGGTTCCTGGCGTAGGCGGACAGCTCCTGGGCGGGGTCCACCGCCGCGCTCGGGTAGTCCCAGACGATCGAGCGCAGATCCTCGGCGCGGCGCGCGTCGCGGACCGGGAGCCGCGGCGGGATGCCGCCCACGCTGCCGGGGGCGATGATGTCGATGGCGACCCGCGCGTACCCGGCGATGTCGCGCGGGCACAGCCACTGCTCCTTGGTGGCGTCGTCCTCCCAGTCGGGGTCCTGGTCCTCGGCCAACCCGTTGGTGAGCAGCGGCAGATCGTCCACGAAGTGGTCGATCCGGTCGTCCAGATCGCCCTCGTACGGATGCGTCCGGTGGGCGCAGGGGGCCTCACGCAGCCGCCGGTCGGTGGCGTGGAGCGCCGCCAGGGCCGCCGCCGCGACGTCCTTACGGGAGAACCGGCCGATGTGCGCGGCCATCATGACCAGCCCGAGCGTCCAGGCGTACGCCTCCTCGCCCGCGGGATCGGCCGCCAGCCGCCTGGCGCAGTCCAGGACGACCCGGTCCGAGTCGCCGCCATGGGTCTCGTGGAGGATGCCGTCCCAGTCGTCGACGAAGTGGACACACTCCGGCGGCTCCTGCGGGGCTGACAGCGCGGTGGCGGGCATGTCGGTCATGCCCCTCACGACGCCACGGGAGGCACGCGGGTTCCCGCTTGGTTCAGACCTTCACAGAAGGTGCGCGCGATGCGCTCTGGGTGTGCACATACTCGACGAGCCGGGTGAGCGCGTCCGGATCGGTGCTGGGCAGCACGCCGTGGCCGAGGTTGAAGATGTGCCCCTCCACCCCCCGGGCCGCCTCCAGCACCTCGTCCGCCTTGGCCTCGACGGCCGTACGCGGGGCGAAGAGCACCGCGGGGTCGAGATTGCCCTGGAGCGCCTTGCCGGGGCCGACCCGCCGGGCGGCCTCGTCCAGCGGCACCCGCCAGTCGACGCCGACGACGTCCGCGCCCGCCTCGCCGAGCAGTCCGAGCAACTCACCGGTGCCCACGCCGAAGTGGATGCGCGGCACGCCGTATCCGGCGACGGCGGCGAAGACCTTCGAGGAGGCGGGCAGCACGCTGCGGCGGTAGTCGGCGGGGGCCAGGGCGCCCACCCAGGAGTCGAAGAGCTGGACGGCCGAGGCGCCCGCCTCGATCTGCACCTTGAGGAAGGCGGCGGTGATGTCGGCGAGCCGGTCCAGCAGCGCGGCCCAGAGCGCCGGGTCGCCGTACATGAGCGCCTTGGTGTGCTCGTGGTTGCGCGAGGGGCCGCCCTCCACCAGATAGCTGGCGAGCGTGAAGGGGGCGCCCGCGAAGCCGATGAGCGGGGTCGCGCCGAGCTCGCCGACGAGCGCCCCGATGGCCTCGGTGACGTACTTCACATCGTCCGGGTCGAGCGGACGCAGCCGCTCCAGATCGGCGCGGGTGCGGATCGGCCGCTCGACGACCGGCCCGACCCCGGGCTTGATGTCGAGGTCGATGCCGATGGCCTTGAGCGGTACGACGATGTCGCTGAAGTAGACGGCGGCGTCCACCCGGTGGCGGCGCACCGGCTGCAGCGTGATCTCGGTGACCAGGTCGGGCCGCATGCAGGACTCGAGCATCGCGATGCCCTCGCGCAGCTTGCGGTACTCCGGAAGCGAGCGCCCCGCCTGCCGCATGAACCACACGGGTGTATGGGGCACCGGCTCCCGGCGGCAGGCCCGCAGAAAAGCCGAATCGGCTGTGGCACTGGCCGCGGCACGGCCGGTCTGCTGCTGGCCCGAGGGCCGCTCGTTGGCGCTCATGCCCCAGATTTTCGCACGGGCCGAACGAGTGACCCGCCATCCCGGGTGTTCCTCCCCGGTTAGGGCCCTCAGTGCGCCTAGTCTTCCGGGCATGGCAGCGGTTCAAGGACACCTCTCGAACGGTGCTGACGGCCCTGACGGCACGGACGCGGGCGGTGAGGACACCCCTCCCGCCTTCCGGCATGCCGTCGCCGCGCTGCGCGGTGTGCGGGTGCGGCCCGAGGTGGAGCTCGATCCGACCCCACCCCCGCGTCGGCTCGCACCCTACTCGTACGCGCTGGAGGCGGTGGTCACCGGCGCGGCGGGCGATGACGAGGAGCTGGCCGAGGGGCGGCTGATCCTGCTGCACGACCCGGCCGGGCACGACGCCTGGCGCGGCACCTTCCGCCTGGTCACGCTGGTCCACGCGGACCTGGAGCCGGAGATCGCGGCGGATCCGCTGCTGCCCGAGGTGTGCTGGTCCTGGCTCACCGGCGCGCTGGAGGCGCGCGGACTGCCCTACGGGGAGCCCAGCGGCACGGTCACCCGGGCGAGCTCGCACTACTTCGGCGCGATGGGCGAGCGGGAGCCGTCCACCCGGATCGAGATCCGCGCCTCCTGGACCCCGTCCGACCACCCGCCCCCCGAACCGGCCCACCCCGGCCCGCGCCGCCCGGAGCCGGCGGGAGAGGGCGCCGCCGAACGGCTGGGCGTGCCGGACACCGCGGGACACCTGGCCGCGTGGTGCGACCTGCTGTGCCAGATCGCGGGCCTGCCCCCGGCGGGGACCACGGAGGCGGGGGTCGTCTCGCTGCCGCAGCGGAGGGGACCTCAGGCGCGCTGAGCCTCGAGATGTTCGGGATGTCCTAAAAATGACGCTGAGCTTCCGGATGTCCTGAAAAAGATCAGGCACGATCGATCAGTCGTCCTAATTGCCCGAATTGTTACTCACCAAATCGTGATCATTCTCTAAAGCCCGGCCGTATCGGTGCCGAAGGACGTGGTGACCCGTCCCACCACTTCCCCAGGAGGACCTGGTGTCTGTTCTCCTCGAGCAACCGTCCAGCCTGGTCGCCTACCGCCCCAACAAGCCGACGGCCATGGTGGTCGTCGCCGACCCCCGCGTTCGTTCCACCGTCACCCGCCACCTCTGGGCCCTCGGGGTGCGCGACGTCATCGAGGCGTCGTCCATCGCGGAGGCCCGTCCCCGCATCGGCAATCCGCGCGACATCTGCGTGGCCGATGTCCACCTCCCCGACGGCTCCGGCCTCACGCTGCTGTCCGAGACCCGCGCCGCGGGCTGGCCCAACGGGCTGGCCCTGTCCGCCGCCGATGACATCGGCGCCGTACGGAACGCACTGGCCGGCGGCGTCAAGGGCTACGTCGTCACCGGCACCCGCACCAACCTCGGCATCCCGGGCCGCCCCGGCGCCGCCCCGCTCGGCGCCGCCGCCCGGATGCACCGCCGCCCGCCGGGCGCCCCCGGCCACCCGGGCGGCTACCGGGAGCTGTCGGGCCGCGAGGTCGAGGTGCTGAGGCTGGTTGCGGAGGGCCAGTCCAACAAGGCCATCGGCGTCTCGATGGGCCTGTCCGCGCTCACCGTCAAGAGTCACCTCGCCCGGATCGCCCGCAAGCTGGGCACCGGGGACCGGGCGGGAATGGTCGCGGTCGCTTTGCGGACCGGAATCATCCACTGACCCGTACCGCCCGCCCGGCCACCACGCCGCCGTCCACCACCCCCCGCGCCCGTCGACGGAACGTTCCGTCGACGGGCGCCCTGCGTACTCGCCGCACACAGCTACCCTTGACAGGTGACCGACGCCCAAGAGACCGCAGCAGAGACGACACTGCGAACCACCGGGGGCGCTCCTCCGGACGACCTCCCCCCGGCGCCGGTCCCCTTGCTGGAGCCGCGCGAGGGCATCCCGCCCGTCACCGCCGACGCGGACACGCTGGCCGAGGTCATCGCGACCTTCGCCGCCGGCCACGGCCCGGTGGCCGTCGACGCCGAGCGCGCCTCCGGCTACCGCTACGGACAGCGGGCCTATCTGGTCCAGCTGCGCCGGGCCGGAGCGGGGACCGCACTGATCGACCCCGTCGGCTGCCCCGACCTCTCGGGTCTGGGCGCCGCGATCGCCGACGCCGAATGGGTCCTGCACGCCGCGACCCAGGATCTGCCCTGTCTGCGGGACATAGGCATGGTCCCGGCCCGGATCTTCGACACCGAACTCGCGGGCCGGCTGGCCGGATTCGCCCGGGTGGGGCTCGGCGCCATGGTCGAGAACATCCTCGGATACGCCCTGGAGAAGGGCCACTCCGCCGTGGACTGGTCCACCCGTCCGCTGCCCGAGCCCTGGCTGCACTACGCCGCGCTCGACGTCGAACTGCTGGTGGACCTGCGCGACGCGCTGGAGGACGAGCTGGAGCGGCAGGGCAAGCTGGAGTGGGCGCACCAGGAGTTCGCGGCCATCGCCGCGGCCCCGCCCGCCCCGCCGCGCAAGGACCCCTGGCGGCGGACGTCGGGGATGCACAAGGTCCGGCGGCGGCGCCAGATGGCCGTGGTGCGCGAGCTGTGGACGGCCCGGGACCGGATCGCCCAGCGCCGCGATGTCTCGCCGGGCAAGGTGCTGAGCGACGCGGCCATCGTCGAGGCCGCGCTGGCCCTGCCGGGAGACGTCCGGGCGCTGGCCGCGCTGAACGGTTTCGGCCACCGGATGAACCGGCGCCAGCTGGAGCAGTGGCAGGCCGCGGTGGACCGGGCCCGGGCGCTGCCGGAGGCGGACCTCCCCCAGCCGGGCCAGCCGGTGGCCGGTCCGCCCCCGCCACGGGCGTGGGCCGACAAGGACCCGGCGGCCGCGGCGCGGCTCTCCGCGGCGCGTGCGGCCGTCACCCAACTGGCCGAACAGCTGAATCTTCCGCAGGAGAACCTGATCGCCCCGGACACCGTCCGGCGGCTGTGCTGGGAGCCGCCCGCCGAGCCGACGACGGATGCGATCGCCGCCGTTCTCGCAGGTCACGGCGCCCGTCCCTGGCAGATCGACCAGGTGACGCCGGTGCTGACGGCCGCCTTGCTGACGCCCCCGGCGTGATGTGACGCGCGTGGACCGGCGGCCCCGCCGCCGGCCCGCGGCTGTGACCTTCGACCCTGGCGGCGGTGAGGACTGGGCAGCTTGGTTACTCATAAGTAGCATGAGGGTGTGACGGCGCGCCCCCGGCGTGCCCGCAGCAGTGCCATCCCGCACCTGGAGGAGAGCCAACGTGCCTCGTACCGCTAGGGACGTCGTCTTCGTCGACGGCGTCCGGACCCCATTCGGCAAGGCGGGCCCGAAGGGCATCTACCACGAGACCCGCGCCGACGATCTGGTCGTCAAGTGCATCCGGGAGCTGCTGCGCCGCAACCCGGATCTGCCGCCGGAGCGCATCGACGAGGTGGCCATCGCCGCGACGACGCAGATCGGCGACCAGGGCCTGACCATCGGCCGCACCGCGGGCATCCTGGCCGGGCTGCCCCAGTCGGTCCCCGGCTACGCCATCGACCGGATGTGTGCCGGTGCGATGACGGCCGTGACCACCACCGCGGGATCCATCGCCTTCGGCGCCTACGACGCCGTGGTCGCGGGCGGTGTCGAGCACATGGGCCGCCACCCCATGGGCGAGGCCGTCGACCCCAACCCGCGCTTCGTCTCGGAGAAGCTGGTCGACGAGTCGGCCCTGTTCATGGGCATGACGGCGGAGAACCTCCACGACCGGCTGCCGCACATCTCCAAGCAGCGCGCCGACGAGTTCGCGGTGCGCAGCCAGGAGAAGGCCGCCAAGGCGTACGCCAACGGCAAGATCCAGCAGGACCTGGTGCCGATCTCGGTGCGCCGCACCTCCCCCGAGGGCGGGGAGCTGGGCTGGGGCCTGGCCACCGCCGACGAGCCGATGCGCCCGGGCACCACGCTGGAGGGCCTGGCCACGCTGAAGACCCCGTTCCGCCCGCACGGCCGGGTCACGGCCGGTAACTCCGCGGGGCTCAACGACGGCGCCACCGCCTCGCTGATCGCCTCCGAGGACTTCGCCCGCGAGCTGGGCCTGCCGGTCAAGATGCGCCTGGTCTCGTTCGCCTTCGCGGGCGTCGAGCCCGAGGTGATGGGCTACGGCCCGGTCCCGGCCACCCAGAAGGCCCTGGCGAAGGCCGGTCTGTCCATCGAGGACATCGGCCTGTTCGAGATCAACGAGGCGTTCGCCGTCCAGGTCCTGTCGTTCCTGGACCACTACGGCATCGCGGACGACGACGAGCGCGTCAACCAGTACGGCGGCGCGATCGCCTTCGGCCATCCGCTGGCCTCCTCCGGTGTCCGCCTGATGACCCAGCTGGCACGGCAGTTCGAGGAGCACCCCGAGGTCCGCTACGGCATCACGACGATGTGCATCGGCTTCGGCATGGGTGGCACCGTGATCTGGGAGAACCCGCACTTCGAGGGGAACAAGTGACCAACACCGCAGAGCTTCTCAAGGGAGCGGCAGAGCTCTTCCCGGGCGAGGTCGTGACGCAGGCGCACGTCCGCCACCTCGACCTCCCCCAGGACGCGGGCCGCTTCGCGCTCATCACGCTGGACAACGGCCTGGACCACACCAAGCCCACCACCTTCGGCCCGGCCTCGCTCGCCAACCTCAACGCGGCGATCGACCAGGTCGAGAAGGAGGCCGCGGACGGCGAGATCACCGGTGTCGGCGTCACCGGCAAGCCGTTCATCTTCGCCGTCGGAGCCGACCTCAAGGGCGTGGAGCTGCTGAAGCGCCACGAGGACGCGCTGGCCATCGGCAAGGGCGGCCACGACGTCTTCAAGCGGCTGTCCACCCTCGCCGTGCCCACCTTCGCGTACTACAACGGCGCGGCGATGGGCGGCGGGGTCGAGGTCGGGCTGCACTGCTCCTACCGCACCGTCTCCGCGGCGCTGCCCGCCTTCTCGCTGCCCGAGGTGTTCCTCGGCCTGGTGCCCGGCTGGGGCGGCTGCACCCTGCTGCCGAACCTGATCGGCGCCGACCGCGCGGTCTCCGTCATCATCGAGAACTCGCTCAACCAGAACAAGCAGCTCAAGGGCGAGCAGGTCTACGAGCTCGGGATCGCCGACGCGATCTTCGAGGGCGCGGACTTCCTCGAGCAGTCGCTGATCTGGACCGCCGCCGTCCTCAAGGGCGAGATCGAGGTCGTACGGCCCGAGATCGACCGCGGCGACGCCTGGCACGAGGCCGTGGTGCGCGGCCGCGCCATCGCCGACGGCAAGGTGCACGGGGCGGCCCCGGCCGCCTACCGCGCGCTGGAGATCATCGACGCCGCGCGCAACGGCGACCTCGCCCGAGGCTACGAGGCCGAGGAGAAGGCGCTCGCCGACCTGATCATGGGCAGCGAGCTGCGCAGCGGCATCTACGCCTTCAACCTGGTGCAGAAGCGCGGCAAGCGCCCGGCCGGTGCCCCGGACAAGTCGCTGGCGCGCCCGGTCTCCAAGGTGGGCGTCGTGGGCGCGGGTCTGATGGCCTCGCAGCTCGCGCTGCTGTTCGCGCGGCGTCTCGAGGTGCCGGTCGTGCTGACCGACATCGACCAGGAGCGGATCGACAAGGGCGTGGGCTATGTCCACGGCGAGATCGACAAGCTGCTGCTCAAGGGCCGGATCAACCAGGACAAGGCCAACCGGCTCAAGGCCGCGGTGACCGGTTCGCTGGACAAGGCCGCCGCCTTCTCCGACGCCGACTTCGTCATCGAGGCCGTCTTCGAGGAGATGGGCGTCAAGCAGCAGGTGTTCGCCGAGGTCGAGGCGGTCGTGCCGGAGCACGCCATCCTCGCCACCAACACCTCCTCGCTGTCGGTGTCCGAGATGGCGTCCCAGCTCAAGCACCCCGAGCGGGTCGTGGGCTTCCACTTCTTCAACCCGGTCGCGATCCTGCCGCTGCTGGAGATCGTCCGCGGTGAGAAGACCGATGACGCGTCGCTGGCCACGGCCTTCGGCGTGGCCAAGAAGCTGAAGAAGACCGCCGTCCTGGTCAAGGACGCCCCGGCGTTCGTGGTCAACCGGATCCTGACCCGCTTCATGGGCGAGATCCAGAACGTCATCGACGAGGGCACCCCGGTGGACGTCGCCGAGCGCGCCGTCGAGCCGCTGGGCCTGCCGATGTCCCCGCTGGTGCTGCTGGAGCTGGTCGGCCCGGCGATCGGCCTGCACGTCTCCGAGACGCTGCACGGCGCGTTCCCCGACCGCTTCACGGTCTCGGAGAACCTCAAGCGCGTGGTCGAGGCGGGCAAGCGCGGCTTCTACGTCCACGACTCCGGCAAGCCGGAGCTGGACCCGGAGGTCGCCGCGCTGCTCCAGCAGGGCGACACCGTCCTCACCGAGGAGCAGGTGCGCGCCCGCGTGCTGGACGCGGTCGCGCAGGAGATCGGGCTGATGCTCGAGGAGGGCGTCGTCGCCGAGGCGCAGGACATCGACCTGTGCCTGATCACCGGCGCTGGCTGGCCCTTCCACCTGGGCGGCATCACGCCGTACCTGGACCGCGAGGGCGTCTCGGAGCGGGTGAACGGGAAGACGTTCCTGGCGCGGGGCGTCGCGAGCGTTCCCGCGTAGCGCGCCGGCGGCGCATGGCATACCCGGGTGCCGGGCGGGCGAAGACCCGCCCGGCACCCGTGCGTTACGGGACTCACCGCCCCGGCGGGGTGCCCCGGCGCCCCGGCGGGGCACCCCCGCCCGCGCCACCCGCCACGACCGGGCCACCACCCGGATGGCGAGCACCCGCCACGCGCATCGGGGGCGGGTCACTCCCGGCGGCGAACCCGCCACGCGTATCCGGGGCGGGTCACCCCCGGCGGCGAGCACCCGCCACCCGTACCCGGGACGGGGCACTCCCGGCGGTGAACACCCGCCACCCGTACCCGGGACGGGGCACTCCCGGTGGTCGGGTCAGGTCCGGGGCGGGAAACGGGTCGGCGGTGCCTGCCGCGGGCGTGGGGCGGCCGCGTCGAACGGGCTCTCAGTGGGGCTGTGGCGCCGCTCAGCCGCTTCCCACGCGGGTCCAGGCCTGGAGTGCCAGCCCGCGTTCGTCGGTCTTCTGACGGGTCACCAGGAGCTTTCCGTCCAGCGCCAGCGCGGCCAGCACCACCCGGCCCTGGCCGTCCAGCGCCAGGGCCGGGTTGTGGGCGCCCTGCTCGCCGGAGGGCGTCCACCACACCCCCGCCGCCTCGTCCTCGCAGGGGTGGGCGGCGACGGCCAGCCCACCGGACGCGGGGTCCTGGTGGGCCAGGACGGTGCAGTCATGGCCGTCCACCACGGCGCGCACCGCGGCGACCGGGCCGGTGCCCGTGGCCCCGCCCAGCGGCGCGGGGGCCGGGGAGTCCGGCCGCCAGGCCATAACCTCACCACTGCGGGCGTCGCGCCAGTAGTGGGTGAGGGTGCCGGGGCTGCTCTCCACCATGGACGCCGAATCCGGCCGGGCGTCGGCGGGGACGTCCTCGCCCCGCTTGGGAGCGGCCCCGGGCTTGGGCTGGTACCAGCGCAGCGCGGCACCCTTCCCTGCCGGTGCGAGCAGTTCGAGACGGCCGTCGGCGGTCGCGGCCGCTGACATGCCGCCCAGGACGTGCATGCCCTTCCAGTCGGTCCAGCGCTCCCAGGTGCCCTTGGGGTCCTGCCGCCGGGCGCTCACCCCGCCCCCGGCGTTGCGCACGAAGACGCGGAGGGCGCCGGAGGAGTCCACGGCCGCGGCCGGCGGGCCGGTCCGCGCGGCCTTGCGGGGGTCCTTCGGATGCGGGGTGCCCAGGGAGTGCCACGCCGTCAGCGGGCGGCCGGACTGGAACTGGGTGGCGTGGATGATGTCCACGCGCGTCGGCTCACCGGCGCCGCCCGGCCGGTGCCGAAGCCCCACCAGATGGGCATAGCCCTCAGGGCTCTGAACGACGGTCAGCCCGGCCAGGCGGCCGGACACCTCGATCAGCCACGGCCCCGTCCACTCCGCCCCGCCGGGGCGGTCCTCGGTCCAGCGGGCGACACCGCCCGTCACCGGTGCGTAGGCCGTGAGCCTGCCGTCCTTGCCGCGGAGCAACCGCAACGCCATGGCCCGCTGCCAACCCTTCCCCGAGCCCTTCCACCTGTTCGAACGATGACCATAGTAATTTGCCTGGACTATGGATGGGGTTGTGGTCGTGGACGCCGCCAATGTGGTCGGTTCGGTTCCGGATGGCTGGTGGCGTGACCGGCGCGGCGCCGCCGAGCGGCTCCGCGACCGGCTGGCCGTCCTCGCCGGGACCGGGCTGCCCGACCGCCCGGGCGTGCCCGGCTGGGCCACCGACCCTCCGGTGGACATCGTGATGGTGGTCGAGGGCGCGGCGCGGGGCGTCGAGCCGGTGGCGGGCGTACGGGTGGAGAGCGCGCCGGGCAGCGGCGACGACCACATCGTGGCCGTGGTGGCGGCCCGTGAGGAGGGCCGCCCCTGCCTGGTGGTGACGGCGGACCAGGGGCTGCGGGCGCGGGTCACGGCGCTGGGCGCCGAGACAACGGGCCCCCGCTCGGTCCGCCCGAACGGCTCGCCCTAGGGCCGGTCAGGGCCCATGAGGTGTCCGACGGACGGTGCCGCCTGCGGCGAGCTGTTCCCCTCCCCGCCCCTTCCCACAACTGGGGCTCCGCCCCAGCCCCCGGCCGCACCCCAGGTGGCCCGGTCGGGACGCCGACGCGGCGAGAGCCGCTCCTCGCCTCTCGATGCCCAGGGGCGGAGCGAAACGGCCCCTCCACCCCGGACCCCCAGCCGGACAACGCCGTTGTACACGGCCATCCGCCGCCTCGGCACGCCAGCCGCAACCAGCCGACAGACACGCGTTCACGCCCTCACCGCCCGCCCCGCGGACACCCTGGCCCCCTGTCCCCCGCTCACCAGGCAGCCGCTCGACCACCGCACCCCAGGTGGCCCCACCGGTGAGCCGAGCGCGGCGATCACCGGCTCTTCGTCGCGCGATTCGGATGTGCGCGGGCGTCCACCCGGTCATCCGCCGCGCCGACGCTGACCGCCGGGGTGACGGTCGGCCCATCAACCCCCGGGGTCCAGGGGCGGAGCCCCTGGTAGCGGGAAGGGGCGGGGAGGGGATAAGTCCGCGGGCCTCTACCCCGTACGCGTCCCCGCCTCGGTCACCCGGCTGTGGCGGCGCCCGTAGAGGAAGTAGACGAGGAAGCCGACGACCATCCACACCCCGAACCGCACCCACGTCTCGGCGGGCAGATTGAGCATCAGCCACAGCGACGCGGCAACCGACAGGAGCGGCAGCACCGGCACCCAGGGCGTGCGGAAGGCGCGGGGCAGATCGGGCCGGGTGCGGCGGAGGATGATGACGCCCAGCGCGACCACGACGAAGGCGAAGAGCGTACCGATGTTCACCAGGGCCGCCAGCTGGGAGATGGAGGTGAACCCGGCGACCACGGCGATGACCACGCCCAGCACGATCGTCGAGCGGTACGGCGTGCCGAAGCGCGGATGCACCCGGGAGAAGACCCTGGGCAGCAGCCCGTCCCGGCTCATCGCGAAGAACACCCGGCTCTGGCCGAGCAGCAGGATCATGGACACGGTGGTGAGCCCGACGGCGGCGCCGAAGCTGATGAGGCCCGCGTAGAACGGATGGCCGGTCGCCTTGAAGGCGTCGGCGAGCGGGGCGTCCACCGACAGCTTGGTGTACTTCTCCATGCCGGTGACCACGATGGACACCGCGACGTACAGCACCGTGCAGATGAACAGCGAGCCCAGGATGCCGCGGGGCATGTCCCGCTGGGGATTGCGGGTCTCCTCCGCCGCGGTCGCCACGATGTCGAAGCCGATGAAGGCGAAGAAGACCACGGCGGCGCCGGTGAAGATGCCCTGGACGCCGAAGGTCGTCGGCTGGTAGCCGAACATCAGCTGGATCAGCGGCGCCTTCAGCCCCGAGCCGGAGACCGTGCCCTGCGCCTCGGGGATGAAGGGGTGGTAGTTCTCCGGGTGGATGAAGAAGGCGCCCGCGATGATGACGAGCAGCACCACGGCCACCTTGATCGCCACCACCACGGAGGTGACCCGCGCGGACAGCTTCATGCCGAAGACCAGGACCGCGGTGATCGCCAGCACGAGCAGGAAGGACAGCAGGTCGAAGGAGAGGCCGTGCGCGGCGTCGGGCCCGGACAGGGCGTCGGGCAGATGCCATCCGGCGTTGTCCAGCAGCGAGCGGATGTACCCCGACCAGCCCACCGAGACCACGGCACAGGCCAGCGCGAACTCCAGCACCAGGTCCCAGCCGATGATCCAGGCGGGCAGTTCGCCGAGCGAGGCGTACGAGAAGGTGTACGCGGATCCGGCGACCGGGACCGTCGAGGCGAACTCGGCGTAGCACAGCGCGGCCAGGGCGCAGGCCACACCGGCCGCCACGAAGGACAGCGCGGTCGCGGGCCCCGCCTGCTCCTTGGCGACCGAGCCGGTGAGCACGAAGATGCCGGTGCCGATGATGACGCCGACGCCGAAGACCGTGAGGTCCAGGACGGACAGGGACCGGGTGAGGGTGTGCTCGGGCTCCTCGGTGTCCTGGATGGACTGCTCGATGCTCTTCGTCCGCAGGTAGCGCGGCCGGACTCTGCCTCCGGTGCCTCCGCCGGGTTCCGATACGTTCACCGGTGCCACCTCCACGCCTGCCGTGCGGCTCATGGTTCTGGTTACCGATCGGCGGCGAGGTATGCACGCTCGGGGCGGTCCCCGATTCACCCGATGGGGGCGGGCGGTGCGGCACACGCTGGGCCGGTCGGAGCAGGAAGCGCTCCGGCCGGCCCAGGGAGATAAGGGGGCGGTGGCTCAGTCGCGCACCGGTTCGGCCGTCGTCGGCCGGGTCACATCGGCGCCCCGGGAGCCCGCGTCCGCGGACTGGTGTCCGTAGCGGCCGCCGATCCTGGAGACCAGCCCGGTGACCTGCCGGGCGATGTCCGGCGCGGTCAGCCCGATCTCCGCCATGACCTCCTTACGGGAGGCATGGTCGAGGAAGCGGGGCGGGATGCCGAAGTCGCGCACCGGCATGTCGACGCCCGAATCGCGCAGCGCCTGGGCGACGGCGGAGCCCACACCGCCGACCCGGCTGTTGTCCTCGACGGTGACGACGACGCGGTGGCGCTCGGCGAGGGCGGGCAGCTCCTCGTCGACCGGCTTGACCCAGCGGGGGTCGACCACCGTTGTGGAAATGCCCTGTTTGTCGAGAAGGTCGGCGACCTCCAGGCACATCGGGGCCAGCGCGCCCACCGAGACCAGCAGCACATCGGGCCGCTCGCGGTCGGCCGCCGCGGGCTCCCGCAGCACGTCCATGCCGCCGATCCTGCCGACGGCCGCGACCGCCGGGCCCACCGCGCCCTTGGAGTAGCGCACCACGGTCGGCGCGTCCTCCACCGCCACGGCCTCGCGCAGCTGGGCGCGGACCTGGTCGGCGTCGCGCGGGGCGGCGATCCGCAGCCCGGGGACGACCTGCAGCAGCGACATGTCCCACATGCCGTTGTGCGAGGCCCCGTCGGTGCCGGTGATACCGGCGCGGTCCAGGACGAAGGTGACCCCGCACTTGTGCAGCGCCACATCCATCAGGACCTGGTCGAAGGCGCGGTTGAGGAAGGTGGCGTAGACCGCGAAGACCGGGTGCACACCGCCGGTGGCCAGGCCCGCCGCCGAGACGGCCGCGTGCTGCTCGGCGATGCCCACGTCGTAGACCCGGTCCGGGAAGCGCTTGGCGAACTCGGTGAGCCCCACCGGGTGCAGCATGGCCGCGGTGATCGCGACGATGTCCTCGCGCTCCTCGCCGAGCTTGACCATCTCCTCGCCGAAGACCGAGGTCCAGTCGGCGCCGGAGGCCGAGATCGGCAGCCCGGTGTCCGGGTGGATCTTGCCGACGGCGTGGAAGCGGTCCGCCTCGTCCTGGAGGGCGGGCTGGTAACCACGGCCCTTCTCGGTGAGGCAGTGCACGATGACCGGGCCGCCGAAACGCTTCGCCCGCTGCAGCGCCGACTCCAGCGCCTCGATGTCATGGCCGTCGATCGGGCCGACGTACTTCAGCCCCAGGTCCTCGAACATGCCCTGCGGGGTGATGAAGTCCTTCAGCCCCTTCTTGGCCCCGTGCAGCGTCTCGTACAGCGGCCTGCCGACGACCGGGGTGCGCTCCAGCAGGTCCTTGCCGCGGGCCAGGAAGCGCTCGTAGCCATCGGTGGTGCGCAGGGTGGCGAGGTGGTTGGCCAGGCCGCCGATGGTCGGGCCGTAGGAGCGCTCGTTGTCGTTGACGACGATGACCAGCGGGCGGTTCTTGGCGGCGGCGATGTTGTTGAGCGCCTCCCAGGCCATACCGCCGGTGAGCGCCCCGTCGCCGATCACGGCGACCACATGGTCCTGCTTGCCGAGCAGCTCATTGGCCTTGGCGAGGCCCTCGGCCCAGCCGAGGACGGTCGAGGCGTGGCTGTTCTCGATGACGTCGTGCTCGGACTCGGCGCGCGACGGATAACCGGACAAACCACCCTTGCTCTTGAGCTTGGAGAAGTCCTGGCGGCCGGTGAGCAGCTTGTGGACGTAGGACTGGTGGCCGGTGTCCAGCAGCACCTTGTCCCGGGGCGAGTCGAAGACCCGGTGCAGGGCGATGGTCAGCTCCACCACGCCGAGATTCGGGCCGAGATGGCCACCGGTCTTGGAGACGGCGTCGACGAGGAAGGAGCGGATCTCCGCGGCCAGCTGGTCCAGCTCCTCCGGAGTGAGCCGATCCAGATCGCGCGGTCCCGTGATGCGGGTCAGCAGCACCCGTGCCTCCTTGCTTCGAGCGTCTCCATGGAGCTTGCCGTCCGCCCGAGTCTAATGTTCCGCCCTCCGGCGCATGCCTCCCCCCATGCGATCTCCGTCACGCGTGTTCTTTTCAGACAGCCGCCCGGTGCCTTCCGTGGAGGCACCGGGCGGCCGGGTGAGCGGATCAGGCGTGCGGGGTCAGCCGCGACCCGCGGACCGCTGTGTCCTGCGCGACACCGAGTCGATGACGACGGCGGCCAGCAGCACCCCACCGGTGATCATGTACTGCACGGAGTTCGCGACGCCCAGCAGGTTCATCCCGGACGAGATCGAGCCGATGACCAGCATGCCGAGCAGCGCCGACCAGACCGAGCCCCGGCCACCGAAGAGGCTGGTGCCGCCGATGACCGCGGCCGCGATGGCCTCCATCAGCAGGTTGCCGGTGCCCGCCTGCTGGCTGGCGGAGCCGATCCGGGAGGCGATCATGATGCCGCCGCACGCGGCCATCAGCCCGGCCAGCGAGTAGACCGAGATCCGGATGGCGACGACGTTGATGCCCGCGCGGCGGGCGGCCTCGACGCTGCCGCCCAGGGCGATCACCTTGCGCCCGTAGGAGGTGCGGCGGACCACGAAGTCCAGGATCACCAGGACCGCCACGAAGATCACCAGGGCGAGCGGCAGGCCCTTGTACTCGTTGAGCCGCCAGGCCGCGGCGAAGACGATCACCCCGAGCACGGCCGTGCGGACCAGGATCTCGCTCAGTGGCCGCGAGGGTATGCCGACCGCCTTACGGCGCCGGCTGTCCAGGAACTGGGCGAGGAAGAAGCCCGCCGTCGCCAGCGTGGCCGCCCCGTACGCCGCGATGAGCTGGCTGAAGTAGTGCGCGGTGAGATCGCGCACGAAGCTGTCGTCGGCGATGCTGATGGTCCCCGTGGTGCCGAGCACCTGGAGCATCAGACCGTTCCAGGCCAGCAGACCGGCCAGGGTCACCACGAAGGCCGGGACGCCGATCTTGGCGAAGAAGAACCCGTGCACCGCGCCGAGGGCCGCGCCGCTGGCGAGCGCCGCGATCAGCGCGATCCCCTCGGGCACCCCGTGGTTGACGTTGAGCACCGCCAGGGTCGCCGCGGCCAGACCGCTGAGCGAGCCGACGGACAGGTCGATCTCACCGAGCAGCAGCACGAAGACGATCCCGACCGAGATCATGCCGGTGCCGCCGAGCAGGATGGAGAGGTCGGAGAGGTTCTTGGGCGAGAGGAAGGCGCTGTCCTTCGCCTGGAAGACCGCCCAGATGATGGCGATGCCGACGATGACCGGGACCGCGCCCAGATCGCCGCTGCGCATCTTGCGGCCGAACTCCGTCAGATAGCCCTTGAAGCCCTCCTGACGGACCAGCAGCCGGGGGTCGACGACGGTGACCGCGTCCTTGGCGACGGGGTTGGCGTCGGCCGGGCCGCTCGCCTTGTTGGCGCCGTTCGACGTACCGCCGCCTGTCTTGTCAACGTTCGTGGTCACTTCGCGACCTCCCCGCTACGCGCCTTGCGGCGGGTCACGGCGTTGTCCGTGGCGCCGGTGATGGCGGAAATGATCTCTTCCTGAGAGGTGGTCTTCACATCGAAGGTGCCGTTGTTGCGGCCCAGCCGCAGCACCGCGACCCGGTCCGCGACGGCCTTGACGTCGGCCATGTTGTGGCTGATGAGGATGACGGCGAGGCCGCGGTCGCGCAGCCGCTCGACCAGGTCCAGGACCTGCGCGGTCTGCTCGACGCCGAGGGCGGCGGTCGGCTCGTCCAGGATCACCAGCTTGGGCTCGCCGAGCATCGAACGGGCGATGGCGACGGTCTGCCGCTGACCACCCGAGAGCGAGGCGATCGGGATCCGCACGCTGGGGATGCGGATCGACAGGGTCTGGAGCAACTCACGGGAGCGCCGCTCCATTTCGACCTCGTCGAGCACCCCGGCGCGCAGGATCTCGCGGCCGAGGAAGAGGTTGCCGACGACGTCGATGTTGTCGCAGAGGGCGAGGTCCTGGTAGACGGTCGCGATGCCCAGCTCCTGGGCGTCGTGCGGCCGGGTGACCTGGACGGGCCTGCCCTGCCACTCGATGACGCCTTCGTCGGCGGGGCCGACTCCGGCAATGCTCTTGACGAGGGTCGACTTGCCGGCGCCGTTGTCGCCCACCAGGGCGACGACTTCACCGGCGTGGACCTCCAGATGGATGTCGGTGAGCGCCTGGACGGCGCCGAACCGCTTGGAGATCCCGCGCAACGCCAACACGGGTCCGTTCGGCACGATGGCCATCTCCGTTCCGGGCAGGGTGGTCCCTGCTGTGTGACGGAGGGGAGAGCGCGCTCTCCCCTCGATTGGGGGGTGAGTTGAGGGGGGCGGGCCGTCCGCGGGTACGGACGGCCCTGCTCCGCCAGGTGCCGGAGACCGGCCGTTACTTCAGACCGGCCGCCGCGCAGGCCGCCTTGACCTTGCCGGCGCAGATCTGGTCGATCTTGTAGATCCCGTCCTTGATGACGGTTTCCTTGATGTTCTTCTTGGTCAGCGAGACCGGGGTGATCAGCGTCGCCGGGATGTCCTTGGTGGTCGGGCTGTCGACCGTGTTGGACTCGTTGACCTTCTCGCCGCGGCCGAGCGCGATGGCCATCTCGGCGGCGGCGGTGGCCTCGTCCAGGTAGGACTTGTAGACGCTCATGTACTGCTCACCGGTGACGACCCGGCGGACACCCTCGAGTTCGGCGTCCTGCCCGGTGACCGGGGGCAGCGGGTTGAAGCCGCCGCTCTTGAGCGCGGTGATCGCGCCGCCGGCCATGCTGTCGTTGGCCGAGTAGACGCCGATGATGTTGTCCTTGCCGAGCGAGGAGATGGCGCCCGTCATGGCCTCGTTGGCCTTGTCCGCCAGCCAGCGGTCGACGTCGTAGGACTTGCCGACGTCCACCTTGCCCTTGAGGACGGACATCGCGCCCTTCTTGAACATGGCGGCGTTGGGGTCGGCCTCCCAGCCGTTGAGCATGACGATCTTGCCGCTCTTGGCCTTGTCGCCCAGCGCCTCGAGCAGGGCCTTGCCCTGGACCTTGCCGACCGTCTCGTTGTCGAACGAGGTGTACGCGGAGACCGGGCCCTCGGCGAGCCGGTCGTAGGCGATGACCGGGATACCGGCCTCATCGGCCTTCTTGACCGAGCTGGCGATGGACTTGGAGTCCACCGAGTCAAGGATGATCGCGTCGACCTTCTTGGTGATCATCGAGTCGACCTGCTGCTGCTGGACCGAGGGGTCCGACTTGGCGTTGACGTACAGGACCTTGCAGTCGGCGCAGAGCCCTTTGATCTTCTTGGTGACGAAGGGCCGGTCGAAGTTCTCGTATCTGGCCGTCTGATCCTCGGGCAGCAAGAGCCCGATCGTGAGCGGACCCGTCTTCTTCTTGTCGTCCTTGCTGTTGTTGTCGGCTTCCTTCGCCGAGCCACAGGCGGCGAGGGCTACCGTCATCGACATGACGGAAGCGGCAAGAGCGACGCGACGCATCGTTGCGTTCATTTGGGGGTGACCTCCCTGACGAGGCCGCGTCATTGCGGCCGAGGTGGCTGGAAGTCAACTCGGCCGCCCGCATGGCGTCAAGAAGTAAATCCTTAACGAGATGGCAACGGTGCCATTCGTTATCTGAGTGAACGCAGCCGGACAGGCCGGATAGACGGAGCGTGACCGGACAAAGCCTCTCAAGGCTTGCCCACGGCCCAACCGCCCTCGCCCGGCCGTCAGACGAGGACCGGCGCCCCCGCCCCGCGGTCAGGTGAGGGCCGGAGCCCCCGCCGAGAGCGCGCCGTCCAGCAGCGTCGAATCGCCCATCTCGCTGAGCACCAGCGCGAGCGCGCCCAGCACCTCGGCCCGGCCGCCCAGCGCCCCCGGCATCACCGACAGCTGATGGGCCGCGCTCGGGATCGCGTACCGCGCGACCGACTCCCGGATCGGGCCCAGCACCAGCTCCCCCGCCTCGGCGAGCTGGCCGCCCAGCACCATCCGGCTCGGGTTGATCAGATTGCAGAGGTTGGCCACCCCGCTGCCGATGTGCCGGCCGACGTCCCCGATCACCCGCCGGCAGCCCGGGTCGCCCTCGCGGGCCAGCTGCACCATGCGCTCCACGGTGAGGTCCGCCCCATGGCTGGAACGCAGCAGCGGCAGCACATAGCGGGCCGCGGCGAAGGTCTCCAGACAGCCGCGATTGCCGCAGCGGCACACCGGGCCGGACTCGTCCAGGGTGATGTGGCCGATCTCGCCCGCCGTACCGCCGGGGCCGCGGTAGATCTTCCCGCTGATCACCAGCCCCGCGCCGACACCATCGGCGACCTTGATGTACGCGAGGTCGCCGACCCCGCGGCCGGAGCCCCAGACCAGCTCGCCGAGCGCGCCGAGGTTGGCGTCGTTGTCCACGTGCACCGGCACCCCGAGCCGCTGGGCCAGGTCGTCGCGCGGATTGGTGCCCGCCCAGCCCGGCAGGATCGCGGTCGAGCCCAGCGTGCCGGTCTCCACGTCGATCGGCGCGGGCACGCCGAGGCCGACGCCGACCACCTTGTCCTGGCTCAGCCCGCTGGCCGTGATCAGCCTGCTGACCAGCTGCTCGGCCCGGTCCAGGCCCTGGGAGGAGGAGGCGTCCACATCCAGCGGCTCGGCCTCCTCGGCCAGCACCTGATGGGCGAGATTGCCGATGGCGACACGCAGATGCGTATGGCCGAAATCCACCCCTACGACGATGCCCGCGTCACCGCTGAGCGAGACGCTGCGCGCCCGGCGGCCGCCCGCCGAGGTGGGCGTGACCTCGACCGTTCCGCCGTCCTTGAGCTCGCGCACGATGTTGGAGACGGTGGCGGCGGACAGCCCGGTGGACCGGGCGATCTCCGCCTGGGTCAGCGAGCCCGCCATGCGCACCGCACGGACCACCCGCTCGAGATTGGCCCGGTGCAGCGACGACTGCGATCCCGGAGTCTCCACGCCCATCCACTCCCGCCTTCGCGGGCGGCACGACGGCCGCTCCGCAGACCGGACCGCAGCAGTGGGGCCCGGCTGTGTCTCCAACATGTGAACTCTAAGCTGAGCCGCCACGGTTGTCCCACGTCAAGTCCCCGACCGCCGTGGGACCGCTCGCGGTACCCTCCGCCGCCCACAGCGGCACGGCCCCGTCCTTTCCGCATAACGGAAAGGACGGGGCCGTGAAAAGCGCTCCGGCGGGTGCCCCTATTTGAGCGCGCCCGCGGTCAGACCCGCCTGGACCTGCCGCTGGAAGAGGATATAGACGGCGAGGACGGGAAGCATCGCCAGCACCAGACCGGCGAAAAGCGCCGACCAGTCACCCTTGTACTGCTGGCTGGCCGCGAGCTGCACCAGACCCTGGGTGAGCACCCGCTTGTCCTCATCGGTGTTGAGCACCGTGGGCAGCATGTACTGATTCCACTGCCCGAGGAAGTTGAAGATCCCCACGCTGATCAGCCCGGGCTTCGCCATCGGCAGCATGACCTGGAAGAACGTCCGGGTATGGGAGGCCCCGTCGATCAGGGCCGCCTCCGCGACCGAGGACGGCAGCGTCTTGAAGAACGAGGTGAGGAAGAAGACCGTGAACGGCAGCGAATAGGCGATATAGACCAGAATGAGCCCATGAAAGGTGTTGAGCAGGCTCATGTTCTTCATCACGAAGAACAGCGGCACCAGCGCCAGGATGATCGGAAAACTCATCCCGCCGACGAACATGAAGTAGATGAACCGCTTTCCCGGGAATTCGAAGCGGGCCAGGATGTACGCCGCCATCGAGCCCAGCAGCATCGTCCCGATCAGGGAGCAGCCCACCACCAGGATCGTATTGAGGAAGAAGTCGCCGATGTTCGACTTGCTCCAGGCCCGGGTCCAGTTGTCGAAGTGCAGGGCCGAGGGCAGTCCCCAGGGCGAGGTGAAGATCTGCTTGTCGGTCTTGAGGGAGCTCATCACCGCCCACAGCAGCGGCAGCGTGACCAGGAGTCCCCAGACCACCAGGATGCCGTGCGAGAAGACGTTGAGGACCTTGCCCTCGCTGCCGATCCGGCCCTCGGGGGTGAACCCCGGCGGCGGCTGCTTGCGGACGGGCCCGGTGGCCGGTGCCTCGTCCTCCTTGGTGACGCCCGGGAGCTCCGAGGGCTCTGCGTGCGAGGTCACTGTGGTACCCCCAGGTCGGCGGTCGGGCGGCGGTGGCCGGGTGCGGTCGGTGTGATCGGCATCAGTACTCCAGCCGTTCGCGCCGGCCGAGCCTGGTCACGATGACCGCGAAGATCAGGGTGACGATGAGCATCGCGACGCCGATCGTGGTGGCCCGTCCGGCCTGCCCGTCGTGGAAGGTCTTGGTGTAGACGTAGTAGCCCATGACCTGGGTGGAGTCGGCGGGGCCGCCCGGCCCCACGGTCATGATCTGCACCACGGCGAACGCGTCGAGCGCGATGATGCCCATATAGATCCAGCCGGTCTGGACCGTGTCCCACAGCAGCGGCAGGGTGATCCTGAAGAAGGTCTTGACCCGGTTGGCCCCGTCGAGCAGCGCCGCCTCGTAGAAGTCCTTCGGGATGGAGCTCATCCCGGCGGAGAAGAGGACGACGTAGAAGCCGACGTTGCTCCAGACCATCACCGCCATCAGGCACCACAGCGCCAGCTTCGGATCGGCCAGCCACTCCTGCTGGAGCGAGTCCAGGCCGACTCCGTCGAGGAAGGAGTTGATCGCGCCGTTGCGCGGGTTGTAGGTGAACTGGAACAGCAGGGCGACGATCGCGATCGACAGCACCTGCGGGAAGAAATAGATCACCTTGTACAGGCTCGACCCGCGCACCCCGGAGATCGCCGCGTTCTTACGGCCCCGGCCGCCCACATTGAGCATGAAGGCGAAGAAGAGCCCGAGGCCGAGCGTCACCAGCGGCACCACCAGCAGCAGCACGACATTGTGCCCGACCGCTTTCCAGAAGAGGTCGTCGTGCAGCAGCCAGTTGTAGTTCTTGAACCCGACCATCTGGAAGTCGGAGCTCAGGCCCGTCCAGTCCGTGAACGAGTAATAGATGGCCTGGACGAACGGCGAGATCACGAAGACCGCGTAAAGGATCACCGGCAGGGCCAGGAACCCCGCGATGAACCGGTACTTCCCATGCTGCATTTCTACCGACCTCGGTCTTCCCCTACGGATAATGCCGCCGGCGACGCGTGAAGCGGCATCAGACGTGCTTGTACTTCTTGACGGCGTCGTCCTTGGCCGTGTCATCGGCGAACTTCTGGCACTTCTTGATCGTCTCGGCGGGGGTCATCCGGCCGGCCATCATCTCGCCGAGCGCGCCGACGCCGATCTGCTGCTTCTGCAGCGTCACGTACCAGTCCTGGAGCCGCGGGTTGACCACGTTCTTGCCCGCCTTGGTCAGCGCCTCCTGCGCCGACGACAGGCCCGGCGGCAGGGTGAGACCGTCGGTGCCGCCGTTGAGGGAGGAGAGCGAGGAGACCTGCTTGATGAAGTTCTTGGTGGACTTCTCACCGAGCATGATCCGCAGCAGCTCCATGCCGCCCTGGGGGTTCTTCGCCGACTTCGGGACGATGAAGGGCTCACCGCCGGAGGCCCACAGGGTGCCGAACGGCATCTTGTCGCTCTTGTCCAGGCTGGAGGGCGCGGCCACCGCCATCTGGAAGTCCTTCGGGGTGGTCTTCTTCGCCTCGTTCTCCACCCAGGAGCCGTTCGGGATGAACAGCGCCTTGCCCTGGTTCCACGCGGTCTGGGACTCGATGTGGGTGAGGCCCGGGGTGCCCTTGAGGATGTAGCCCTTCTTGTAGAGCTCGTAGTACGCCTCGAAGGCGGCCTTGACGGCCGGGTGCTTCCAGGCGTTCGGCTCCAGGTTGTCGATCGAGTCCAGGACCTCCCGGCCACCGATCTTGGCGATGAAGGGGTAGAGGCTGAACGGCAAGTAGTAGGGGAACTTGCCGGGGTAGGTCCAGCCCGCGATGTTCTTCTTCTTGGCCTTCTCGCAGACCTTGAGCATGTCGTCCCAGGTCTCGGGGTACTCCACGTCGAGCTTGGCGAGGTTGGTCTTGGAGTACCAGACGCCGTAGACGGTGTAGGCGTAGTAGAGGATCCACACCGGCTTGCCGTCGAACTGGCCCATCTCCACGACACCGGGGCGCAGCGTCTCGCGGACCGTCTTGTTCGGGTCGTCGAGGGAGGGCGCGTCCAGCAGCGGGGTGAGGTCGGTCAGCTGGTTCTTCCCGACCAGGGTGCCGAAGTCCATCTGCTCGGCGCCGGAGTTGTCGACGAGGTCCGGCGGGGTGCCGCCGTTGAAGCGCGGCTGGAGGACGGTCTGGATCTTCTGGGTGGCGGAGTGCTTGATCTTGCCCTTGGCCTTCGGGAAGGCCGCGGCGTACTCCGCCTCGGCGTCCTTGGCGTACTTCTGACCGAAGCCGCCGTCGAAGATGACGACGTCGAGCGCGGCGCTCTCGTTGACCGCGAGCGGGTTCTTGGCGCTCTTCTTGCCCTTGTCGACCTTCTTGGAGTCGTCGTCACCGCCACTGGCACAGGCGGACAGCGCGCTCATCGCCGGCACGGTGATCAATCCGAGCGCCGCCGAGCGCTTGATCAGATCGCGACGGCCGACATCTGAGGTGGATCCCATGCTCAAGTCCTCGCCTTCGTCAGGACTCAGGCGGTGTAACGGTCTCCCGTACATGCTCGCCTCCGGCGAGGGGCCCCGACACCGCGGGTCAGTTGAAGCGTCAAGCGGAGTATTGCTGGGTGTACGCCGGGGAGCGCGGATGACCCGCCGAGGCCCTCCGATATGGGCCGCGGTGCGGCCTTCCCCCTGGGGCGACAGGTATAGTCCACTGGGCCTCATATGGGCAAGATCGAGAGGTCATCGGGTATCAGTCTTTCCCGAGTTGAGACCTGCCCGACATACCGTAAGGGGAGACATGCCGCGCGGCACGCAGCCGTGCGCGCTCCCCGAAAGGCGGTTCCCGTGTCCCGGAAGCAGCTCACCCTCGCCACCAGCATTGTCGTGACCGCGACACTCGCGGCCACCGCGGGGTGCGGCTCCGGCAGAGGGGGCTCGTCCGCCGGGGACAGCAAGGGCGGCGCGGCGATCGGCAAGGGCATGGCCCAACTGCCGGTCGAGCCCACCCAGGCGCCGACCGAGGAGCCCACCGACGACCCCTACGACGACCCGTATGACGAGCCGTCGGACTCCCCCACCGGCGGCTCCGGCCTGGTCACCCCGGACGCCAAGATGGGCACCTGCGGATGGGGTTCGGACGGCAAGCCCTACGCCAATGTGAAGATCAGCAACTCCGGTTCCGGCACGGCCTACTACTCGCTGCTGGTCGGCTTCGTCGACAGCTCCGAGGAGGTCGTGACCACCGGTGTGGAGTCCGACGCGCCCGTGGCGGGCAACACCGAGAAGACCATCAAGGTCACCGGCATCAAGGCGGACAGCTCCCACACCGCGAAGAAGTGCCGGCTGTCGCTGGCCACCAAGTCCGGCAGCGCGGGCTGACGACACGCCAGGAGCGACCCCAAGGGGCGCACGGAATCGCCCCCATGGCCGCGGGCCGTACCACCGTCGGCGGTACGGCCCGCGGCGTACCACCCGCCGCACGGGCGCCCATTGAGCGCTGTCCGCATCCTTGACACCACCCTCCCCCTGCCTCCCTACTTATCTCTGCCCGACCCAGTGGACAACGTTGTCAGACTCGTTGAGAGGCTGAGTATGCGACAGAGACGACCCCAGAGACGATGGCGTGGGATCGGACGGTCGGCCGCCCTGGTGGCGGCCGTCCTGCTGGCGGTGACGGCCCAGGGCGGCGCGGTCGCCGCCCCCGCCGGCCCGGACTCCACGCACCACGCCGACCGCACCTTCGCCTCGTCCTTCGAGTCGGGCGATCCGCAGCCCGACTGGCGGAACGCGGTCGAGACCGGCCCCGACGGCAAGAAGAAGGCGTCGGGCGTCGACGGGGGCTACTCCTCCGGGATCCCCGGCAATGTCACCGACAAGGTCACCGAGGTCCGCGCGAGCGGGGAGAACACCGACGGCGGGGAGATCAAGGAGAACCTCGTCGACGGCGAGGTCACCAGCAAGTGGCTGGCCTTCGACAACACCGCCTGGCTGGAGTTCGACCTGAGCGAGCCGGTGAAGGCCGTCCGCTACGCCCTGACCTCCGCCAACGACGCCTCCGGCCGGGACCCGAAGGACTGGACCCTCAAGGGCTCGGCCAACGGCTCCGACTGGACGACGCTGGACACCCGCAAGGACGAGACCTTCTCCTCGCGCCAGCAGACGCGGGAGTTCTCTTATCGCAACTCCACGGCCTATCAGCACTTCCGGCTGGAGATCACCCGCAACGCCGGGGACGACATCCTCCAGCTGGCCGAGGTGCAGTTCGCAAGCGGCGACACCGCTCCGCCCGCGCCCTCCGACATGCGCGCCCAGATCGACCGCGGCCCGACCGGCTCCCCCACCGCCAAGGCCAACGCGGGCTTCACCGGCACCCACGCCCTGCTGTACGCGGGCACCCACAAGCCGGACGGCCGGGCGTACTCGTACAACAAGGTCTTCGACGTCGACACGGCCGTCACCCGGGACACCCAGCTGTCCTACCGGATCTTCCCGTCGATGCCCGAGACGGATCTCGACTACCCGGCCACCCACGTCTCCGTCGACCTCGCCTTCACCGACGGCACCTACCTCAGCGAGCTGCCCGGCGCGGTCGACCAGCACGGCGCCCGGATGAGCCCGCAGGGCCAGGCCGCCTCCAAGACGCTCTACGTCAACCAGTGGAACCACAAGGAGTCGCGGATCGGCGCGGTCGCCGCGGGCAAGACGGTCGACCGGATCCTCGTGGCCTACGACTCCCCCAAGGGCCCCGCGAAGTTCCGCGGCTGGGTGGACGACATCGCGATCGCCCCCAAGGCGCCCGAGAAGCCGCTGAAGCACCTGTCGGACTACGCTCTGACCACCCGCGGCACCAACTCCAGCGGCAGCTTCTCGCGCGGCAACAACTTCCCGGCCACCGCCGTCCCCAACGGCTTCAACTTCTGGACGCCGGTGACCAACGCGGGCTCCACCGACTGGCTCTACCAGTACGCCCGCGCCAACAACGACGACAACCTCCCCACCATCCAGGCGTTCAGCGCCAGCCATGAGCCCAGCCCCTGGATGGGCGACCGGCAGACCTTCCAGGTGATGCCGTCCGGCGCGGCCGGCACCCCCGACGCCGGGCGCACCGCCCGCGCGCTCCCCTTCCGCCACGAGAAGGAGACCGCCCGTCCCTACTACTACGGGGTGACCTTCGAGAACGGCCTCACCGCCGAGATGGCGCCCACCGACCACGCCGCGGCCCTGCGCTTCACCTATCCGGGCGAGGACGCGAGCGTCATCTTCGACAACGTCAACAACGACGGCGGGCTGACCCTCGACGCCGAGCACGGCGTCGTCACCGGCTACTCCGACGTCAAGAGCGGAGGGTCCGCGGGCGCCACCCGGCTGTTCGTCTACGGCGTCCTCGACACCCCGGTCAGCGCGAGCGGCAAGCTGGACGGAGGCGGCGGCAAGGACGTCACGGGCTACTTCCGCTTCAAGCCGGGGAAGGACCGCACGGTCACCCTCCGGCTCGCCACCTCGCTGATCAGTGTCGACCAGGCGAAGACCAACCTCGACCGGGAGCTGCCCGCGTCGCGGTCGTTCGAGCAGGTCAAGCGGGCCGCACAGGCGGAGTGGGACGACATCATGGGCCGGGTCGAGGTCGAGGGCGCGGACCGCGGCCAGCTCACCTCGCTCTACTCCAGCCTCTACCGGCTGTACCTCTATCCCAATTCCGCTTTCGAGAACACCGGGACGGCGGCGAAGCCCCGCTACCAGTACGCGAGCGCCTTCTCGCCGGCCACCGGGGAGAACACCCCGACCCACACCGGCGCGAAGATCGTCGACGGCAAGGTGTACGTCAACAACGGCTTCTGGGACACCTACCGCACCACCTGGCCCGCCTACTCCCTGCTCACCCCGAAGCGGGCGGGCACGATGGTCGACGGCTTCGTGCAGCAGTACAAGGACGGCGGCTGGATATCCCGCTGGTCCTCGCCGGGCTACGCCGATCTGATGACCGGCACCAGCTCGGACGTCGCCTTCGCCGACGCGTATCTGAAGGGCGTGCGGTTCGACGCCGAGGCCGCGTACGAGGCGGCGCTGAAGAACGCCACCGCCGTGCCGCCCACCTCGGGCGTCGGCCGGAAGGGCATGTCCACCTCGCCCTTCCTCGGCTACACCAGCACCGAGACCCATGAGGGGCTGTCCTGGGCGCTGGAGGGCTATCTCAACGACTTCGGCCTCGCCAACATGGGCAAGGCCCTCTACGCGAAGACGAAGAAGGCCCGCTACAAGGAGGAGTCCGAGTACTTCCTGCACCGTGCGCAGGGCTATGTCTCGCTCTTCGACGACAAGGCGGGCTTCTTCCAGGGCAAGGACGCCAACGGGAAGTGGCGTGTGCCCTCCGACACGTACGACCCCCGGATCTGGGGCTACGACTACACCGAGACCAACGGCTGGGGCTACGCCTTCACCGCGCCCCAGGACAGCCGGGGCCTGGCCAACCTCTACGGCGGCCGCGCGGGCCTGGCCAAGAAGCTGGACACGTACTTCTCCACCCCGGAGACCGCCTCGCCCGAGTTCAAGGGTTCCTACAGCGGCGTCATCCACGAGATGACCGAGGCGCGGGACGTCCGCATGGGCATGTACGGCCACAGCAACCAGGTCGCCCACCACGCGACGTACATGTACGACGCGGCGGGCCAGCCGTGGAAGACCCAGGAGAAGGTGCGCGAGGTGCTCTCCCGCCTCTACACCGGCAGCGAGATCGGCCAGGGCTACCACGGCGACGAGGACAACGGCGAGCAGTCCGCCTGGTACCTCTTCAGCTCGCTGGGCTTCTATCCGCTGGTGATGGGCGGCTCGGAGTACGCGGTCGGATCGCCGCAGTTCACCAAGGTCACGGTGCATCTGGAGAACGGCCGCGACCTGGTGGTCAAGGCCCCGCGCAACAGCCGGGCGAACGTGTACGTCCAGGGCCTGAAGGTCAACGGCAAGGCGTGGAACTCCACCGCGCTGCCGCACTCGGTGCTCGCCAAGGGCGGCACGCTGGAGTTCGCGATGGGCGCCAAGCCGTCGGCCTGGGGCACGGGCGCGAACGCCGCGCCGTCCTCCATCACCAAGGACGACAAGGTGCCCACCCCGCGCCACGACCTGACGGTCCCGAGTGGCGGCACGGCGCTGCTGGACAACACCTCGGGGACGGAGGCCACGTTCGAATCGGTCGACCTGCCGGTCACGAAGCCGGGCCGCGCGGTCCAGTACACCCTGACCTCGTCGGACCGTGCGAAGGCCCCGACCGGCTGGGTGCTCCAGGGCTCTCAGGACGGTGCGAAGTGGCGGGACCTGGACCGGCGCAAGGGTGAGTCCTTCACCTGGGACAAGCAGACCCGCGTCTTCTCGGTGCGCGAGCCCGGTACGTACGAGCACTACCGCTTGGTGCCGGACGCCAAGTCGACCCTGGCGGAGGTGGAGCTGCTGAGCTGAAGTGAGCTGAGCGTTGCGGTGAGGGGCGCGGGCCGTGGCCGGGAGTTCACCGGCCACGGCCCGCGTGCCAACACGGCGCGGCGTGGCGGGCCCGCCCACCCGCCCCACCGTGCGGCGGAACGGCTGGCCGCGATCCTGCGCGAGGAGGACGCGGCGATGCTGCTCACGTACGACGCCAACGGCGGCTACGGCCACCGCGACCACCTCAAGGTCCACGAGGTCGGCCACCGCGCCGCCGAACTGGCCAAGACGCCAAGGGTCCTTGAAGCGACGATCCCCCGTGACGCCGTCGAGCGCCTGCTACGCCTCGCACAACTCCTGCGCATCCCCCTGCGCCACGACCCCGCCGAGCTGACCAGCCGCTTCAGCCCCCGTTCGGCCCTCACCCACCGCTACGACGTACGCCGCTACGCCCGCCAGAAGCAGGCAGCCCTGGCCGCCCACCACTCCCAGGTGAACGGGACCGGCCGGATGAATCCCGTCATGCGACGAGTGATCCGGCTACCGGCCCCGCTCTTCGGCCTGCTGCTGGGCCGGGAGTGGTACATCGACGCCTCCCCCTCCCGGCCCGCGCAGCGCTAACCGTCGACGGAGATCTCTCGTGCGGAAAGACGAGGGCAAGTGCCGGTGGCACTTGCTCTCGTTTCACTCGATCGTGTGCGCCGGACTCAGCCGCGGGCGACCGCGAAGACGTGGAGATCCGCGTTGTCGGGCAGGGTGACGCTCTTGATCGTCTTGCCCTCCGGCGCACGGAACGCCTTCGTGGCGAAGATGTAGGCGTCGACCACGTCCTTGTCGCCGCCGCTGATGTTGCGGTACGGGGTCTTGGCGACGGTCACGTTGCCGTACTGGACCGTTCCGCCGCCGCCTCCCACCGTCCAGTCGGTGAAGGACAGGTCCGCCTCGTCCGAGCTGCCGTCCGTGTAGGTGACCTTGGCGGTGGCCTTCTGGTTGCCGTTGACGGCGCTGCCGATGAAGGACATGGCGGTGGAGGCAGGGAGGGTGATGGTCTGGCCGTCCGCGGAGGCGTTGTCGGGGCGGCCGGACGGGGAGGCGGGCCAGGTGTAGTCCAGGCCCTGGGTGGTCCCCTTGGCGCCCGGCTCGAGGCCGGCCGCGGCGAGGGCCTGGCGGGAGTAGCTCCAGCCGCCGCCGTCGTAGTCGCCCTCGTCGTGCTCGCCGGCGTCCTCGGTCGCGCCGACGTTGTTGTACGCGGCGAGCAGCGAGCCGGGGGCGGCCACGGTCAGCGTGATCGGCTGGACGACCTCGGTGCCCTCGCTGGTCACCGTCACCTTCGCGTCGTAGAAGCCCTCGGCCGTGTCCTTCCCCGCGCGCAGGGAGATCTCCGCCGTGCCGTCCGGGTCCACCGTCCCGGAGGCGGGTGAGGCGGTGATCCCGTCGGGGGCGTCGGTGGTGAAGCGCACCTCGGGGCGGTCGCCCTCGCTGACCGGGACGGCGGCCACCTTCACGGTCAGGCTGTCGCCCGGGGCGAGCGTGCCCGTGGTGGGCCCGACCCCGATCTGGTACGGCTGCTCGCCCTCGCGGAAGGAGGGCGGGGCGTCGGACGGGGCCGAGCCCCAGGCGCGGTCGGGGGCGTCGGACAGGGTGTAGTCCAGCGTTCCGCCGTGCGTCACGAAGGACTCCGGCAGCCAGGGGCGGTCGCTCGCCCGCCCGTTCACCTTCAGCGCCTGGACGTACGGCGCGCCGGGCGCGGCCTGCGGGGCGCGGATGGAGATGTCCCGGCCGCCGCGGTCGATCTCGATCCGCGGGAAGAGGGGCGAGGCCAGGACCAGTTCGGCGCGGGAGGGCACCTGCGGATACATGCCGAGGGCGGAGAAGACGTACCACGAGGACATCTCGCCGAGGTCGTCGTTGCCGGGGATGCCGTCGGACTTCGTGGTCCACAGCCGGCGCATCGCGGCGCGCACGGTCTCCTGCGTCTTGTACGGCTGCCCGGCGTAGGCGTACAGATAGGGGACGTTGATCGACGGCTCGTTGTCCAGCTCGGACTTCTCGCCGCCCGCCCCCGTGAGCGCCCAGCCCCCGTCGGCGTCGTGGAAGAAGGCGTCCAGACGCTTCACCGCGGCGTCCTTACCGCCCATGGCGGCGAAGAGACCGGCGGGGTTGTGCGGGACCATCCAGGTGTACTGGGCGCTGGTGCCCTCCACGAAGCCGTTGCCGGTGGCCGGGGTGAAGCCGGTGACCCAGCTGCCGTCGGCCTTACGGTTGGCGGCATAGCCGCCGGTCTCCGGGTCGGCGGCGGCGTTGAAGGTGTTCTGCCACCACTGGGCGCGGCGCGCGAAGGTCTCGGCGGTGTCCTTGCGGCCCGCGGCCCGCGCCAGCTGGGAGAGGGCGAAGTCCGCGCCGGACATCTCCAGGGTCTCGGCCGCGCCGCCCCAGGCGTTGGAGACGGACGGCATGTAGTGCAGCTTCAGGTACCTGTCGAGGGAGGGCCGCTGGCCGACCGACATGATGGGCTTGCCCGCCGGGCTGAGGTCCTTCTCGGTCGGCTCGGTGGCCGCCTTGACGAGCGAGTCGAGGGCGGCGTCGAGGTCGAAGTCGTCGCCGCCGAAGGCCCGGATCCCGGCGAGCGCGGCGGCCGACGGGTCGCCGTTCATCACATGCGTCCCCGAGGCGCCCTGGAGCCAGCGGTCCCAGACGCCGCCGTTCTGCCGGGCGAGGTTCAGCAGGGACTGGGCGATGTCCGAGCCCTTGTCCGGCTCCAGCAGGGTGAGCAGCTGGAGCTGGGAGCGGTAGACGTCCCAGCCGGAGAAGGTGCCGTACTGGGCCCGGTGGCCCCGGCTCACCCGGTGCACCTCGCCGTCGCTGCCCCGGTAGCGGCCGTCGGCGTCGCTGATGACGTTGGGGTGCAGCAGCGAGTGGTAGAGCGCGGTGTAGAAGGTGGTGCGGTCCGCGTCCGCGCCGCCGCCGACCCGGATGGCGGACAACTGTCGCCGCCAGGCGTCGTACGCGGCGCTCCGCACCTGGTCGAAGCCGCGCCGCGGCGGGTTCTCGGCCGCGAGGTTGGCCCGGGCGCCCTGGTCGCTGACGTAGCTGATGCCGACCTTGACGCCCACCCGGCGGGTGCCCGGGGCGAATTGGAGATAGCCGCCGGAGCCCTTCCCGGCCACCGGGCGGCCGTCGGTGCCATAGCCGCCGGAGCCGCCCTCGGCGCTGGTGGTGCCGGGCCGCAGGGTGCCGTCCCGCCAGGTGCCCTGGGTGGTGAACGGGGTGTCGAACGTGGCGGTGAAGTGCAGCGTGTAGTAGCTGCGGCGCCCCTCGGGGTCGAGGTAGCCGCAGAAGTTGCCGCTGGTGACCGAGCCGGAGACGGTGCGGTGCGCCGGGTCGATGGTGAGGTCGGCGCCGGTGCTGCCGACCTCCGAGGAGGAGGTGCGGATCAGCAGGGAGGCGGTCTTGCCCTCGGGGTAGGTGAAGCGGGCCGAGCCGGTGCGGGCGGTGGCGGTCAGCTCCGCACCGGCGCCGGAGGCGAGGGAGACCTTGTAGCGGCCGGGTTCGGCGGTCTCGTCGGAGTGGCTGAAGTCGGAGGCGTAGACCTGGTCCTTGGTGTCGGCTGCGGGTGAGGAGGTGACCTCGCCGACGTGGGGGAAGAAGGGGATGTCGCCCGCGCCGCCGGCACAGCCGGTGCCGGACATATGGGTGAGGCTGAAGCCGCGGACGCGGGTGGCGTCGTAGTGGTAGCCGCCGGGCGCGGCGGTCCGGGTGGCGTCGCCGCGGGTGTTCTCCGGGCTCCACGACAGCATGCCGAAGGGCGCGACGGCGCCGGGGAAGGTGTTGCCGCCGGCCGAGCTGCCGATGAGCGGATCGACGTACGCCGCCGGGTCCTTGACCAGCGTCGGCGCCGGGGCGGCCGACGCGGGCGCGGTGGCCGCGGTGGCGAGGAGCCCCGCGGTCAGGGCCGCGGCCGCCAGGGCGGCCAGGGGTCTTGAGGGCATTGCGGTCCCACCTTGTTCGGAAGGGCCGCGATCGCCGGGTCGAGCAAGCCGTGGGGACCGTACCGCACGGGGGCCGTCGGCCGTAAGGGTGCGGGGACGGTCTTGACAGGGACACCCGGTTGGCGGCGTACTGATCGTTACAGTCAGCCTGACAACGTTGTCGCGTTCGCCGGTCGAGCAAGCCGCTTCCGCGTACCGACAATCGCCCATCGGACGCGCCATCATGGGCGCATGATCCTCCGCCAGCTACGTGACACCGACGAGGACGCCGAGGCGGCATGGGAGGTGGTGGCCGCCGCCTTCGGGGACTCCGCCGCCCTCGCGGGCAAGGACGGATGGCCGCCGGGGTACGTGGCCGAGGTCCATGAGCGGAACCGCCATCTCGCCCGCACCGACCCGGGCGGCTGCTGGCTCGCCCTGGACGAGGCCGGGATGCCGCTCGGCGTGGCGCTGTCGGCCCGGCGCGAGGGCACCTGGGGGCTGTCGATGTTCGCGGTGCTGCCGCGGGCCCAACGCCAGGGCGTGGGCAGGGAGTTGCTGGCCGCGGCGCTGCTGTACGGGCGGGGGTGTCTGCGCGGCATCATCTGCGGATCGGAGGATCCGCGCGCGGCGAGCACCTACCGGCGCGCGGGGTTCGCGCTGCATCCGGCGATGCGGCTGCGCGGCACGGTCGGACCGGAGACCAAGGAGCGGCTGTCCCCGCCGGACGGCGCGGTGCACGAGGGCGTGGCCCGCCACCGGGACCTGCTGGACTCGGTGGACCGCCGCACCCGGGGCGGCGCGCACGGCGCCGACCACGAACTGCTGCTCACCCAGCGGCGGCTGCTGGTGGTGGACGACCTGGCGGGCAGCGGCTACTGCTACGTCGGCGAGGACGGCAAGGTCGAAATGCTGGCCGCGACCTCCCGGCGGCTGGCGAAACGGCTGCTGACCGCCGCGCTGTTGTGCCTTCCGGAGGGCGCCGACGCGCGGGTGCCGGGGCTGACGGCCGAGCAGCAGTGGGCGGTGGACGTGGGGATCGAGGCCGGGCTCGAGCTGTCCACGAGCGGCTATGTGTGTCTGCGGGGGATGCCGCCGCCGATGCCGTACATCCCTTCGGGGACGTTTCTCTGACCGCGTCTGTAGCTCCCGGGCCGCTCACGGGCCGCATACCGCCCCTCGCCGCTGTCGCCCGGCGCGGAGCGCCGGCGGGCGGCCGCCGCCGAGTGCGGCGGTGGGCGGGCGGCCGCGCTGCGGGTCGTGCGGGCGGCGACGAGGGCG